>DAOWOP010000155.1 GCA_030642005.1 Planctomycetales bacterium | reverse complement strand
GGGAGCGATGTACCACGCCTTCACCTCCGAGGAAAACACGGTGTTCTACGGCGCAGTGCTGCCGTAAGTTCGGGACCGCGTGCTGGACCGGCTGGCCGATATGATGCGTCCCGCACTGCGGGAAGATGATTTCCAGACCGAAAAGAAGGTCATTCTGGAGGAGATCGCCCTCTACCAGGACCGCCCGCATTATCGTCTTTTCGAGAAACTCATGGCCGAGCACTTCGGCGGGCACCCGCTCTCGCACAGTGTCCTCGGCACAGGCGAATCTATTCAGGCCCTGAAGCGCGAGGATATGCTTGAGTATTTCAACCGGCGTTACAGCCCGGGCAACGTAACGCTTGTGGCTACGGGCAATCTCGACTGGGACGCCCTCGTCGCCCAGGCCTCGTCGGCGTGTGGACACTGGAAGGATTATTCTGTCTCGCGCGACACGCCCGGAAGCGCCGGAACCGCGCGAACCGACGCCATCGTGGACGCCAAACTCCTGCGCCAGCATATCGGTGTGATGTCGGCGGGACCCGATGCGCGGGACGAGCGCCGCTATGCCGCCTGTGTCCTGGCGACGATCCTCGGCGATGTCGTCGGCAGCAGGCTGTTCTACGCGCTGGTCGAGCCGGCTATTGCCGAAGAAGCATCCTGCACTTACGAACCGCTGGACGGGACGGGTATATTCCTGACCTTTATCAGCGCCGATCCCGCCCGGGCGTCCGAAGCCCTGCAAATCGCGCGAGGCGAATACGATAAATTCATGGCCGAAGGCCCGACGGACCTGGAAATGACCGCTGCCGGGAACAAGATCGCCTCCGCCGCCACACTCAAGGGCGAACTGCCTATGGGCAGGCTGACCGCGCTGGGGTTCGACTGGGTCTATCGCGAAGAATACAAACCGCTGGCCGAGCACATCGAGCAAATCTTCGCCGTTACATCCGAGCAGGTTCGCGAACTGGCGAAGCAGTTCGACCTGAGCGCTGCGACGGTCCTGACGCTGGGACCCAATGAGCAGGCAAAAACCTGAAGACACCCACCGCTTCTGTCGGAAAATCGGCAATGTTACAATCAATTGAGAAAAACCTCTCCGGCAAACGCGTAACGGTAATGGGTCTGGGCCGGTTCGGGGGCGGGCTGGGTGTAACGCGCTGGCTCATCGAACAGGGCGCTTCCGTAACGGTTTCCGACCAGGCCCGGGCTGAAGAACTCGCCGAACCGCTCGGAGAACTTGAGGGACTGAACGTAACGCTGCACCTCGGCGGGCACGAAGAGTCGGATTTCGTCGAAACCGACCTGGTTGTTGTCAACCCCGCTGTGCCGTTCGACTCGCCTTATCTTCAGGCGGCCCGCGACGCCGGCGTCGAACTGACGACCGAGATAAATCTGTTCCTCGCCCGCTGCGGCGCGCCGGTCGTGGGTATTACAGGCTCGGTCGGTAAATCGACCACCACCGCAATGACCGGCGAGATACTTGCAAGCGTCAGGCAAACCTACGTCGGCGGCAACATCGGCGGGAGCCTGCTGGAGAGCCTGCCGGACATCGCCCCAGATCACGTCGTTGTCCTGGAACTGTCCAGTTTCCAACTGACTTACCTGCCTCTGCTCGCGCAAAGCCCGCATGTAGCGGTCGTTACCAATCTTCATCCCAACCACCTCGACCGCCACGGCAGCATGGCCGAATACGCCGACGCCAAGAAAAATATCTTCCGCTTCCAAGGCCCCGACGACGTGCTGATCGTCAATCGCGACGATGATGAGGTGGCATCCTGGGCCGGTCAGGCCCCAGGCAGGACGGACACCTTCAGCGCCGCCGATGAAGCGTTTGACCTGAATGTCCCCGGGTCGCACAACCAGGCCAACGCCCAGGCAGCCTTCTCGGCGGCGAGACAGTTCGACGTGTCGCGCTCCGTCGCAGCCGAGGCTTTGTCGGGTTTCACAGGCCTTCCTCACAGGCTCCAACTTGTCGCCGAGCGCGACGGCGTGCGATATTTCAACGACTCCAAATGCACCACGCCGGCCGGGGCGGTCGTCGCGATTGAAGCCTTTGCCCCTCGTAGCGTCGTCATCATCGTCGGCGGCTATGACAAAAAAGTCGATTTCGACGAGTTGTGCATCGCCCTGGCCGGCCGGGCCAAAACCGTCATAGCGACGGGGCAAACCGGCGAAACAATCGCCCGCGGCGTCGAACAAGCACGACCCGATGCCGGTGCACCGTCCGTCATTCGCGCGCCGGAGTTTGCCGCCGCCGTCGCCGCCGCTTGCGACCTCACCGCATCCGGCGACGTGGTGCTCCTCTCGCCCGCCTGCGCGAGTTTCGACCAATTCCGCAACTACGAACAATGCGGCGAAACGTTCGTGCGACTTGTTCAGAATTAGGTAAGGCCTTCTCATAATTATCTTGAGATCACAAAATGTGACCTCAACGCTTCTTTTTCCTGGACGGTTTTTTCTGCCGTCCCAACTTGAGGTTCCAAAGTGGAATATCAAGTTTTCGAATTTATCAGACCTCCAGTTCCGCGTCGGCGTTTAGTTTGTGCGCGTAGTGCCGGCGGACGGGTTCGACGTGAGCGGCGATGAATTCATCGACCTGCTGCGGTGCGCGACCGATGAACGCAGAAGGCTCCAGCAGTGAATCAATGTCCACGTTCGCAAAGGCTGCGTCGGCCTTGATGCGGGAAATCAAATCGTTTTCCCGGCCGTGGACTTTCACCTGTTCGCCGGCGGCGATGGAGTGTTGACGTATCTTCTCATGCAG
The DNA here is from genome assembly GCA_030642005.1 of Planctomycetales bacterium. GTDB lineage: Bacteria > Planctomycetota > Phycisphaerae > SM23-33 > SM23-33 > JAUWNJ01. The sequence continues at coordinate 3,457 of DAOWOP010000155.1, read as the reverse complement.
GTCCTGCCTGTCGGCGCCGGCTTTGACTGACTCCATCAGGATTCGCTCGGTAGCCATGAAGGGCAACTCGGCGGCGACGTGCGAAGCGATCGACCCTTCGTACACCAGAAGCCCGCGCGCGACGTTCAGGACGATCCGCAGTATGCCGTCAGCGGCCAGGAACGCCTCGGGAATCGCCAGACGCTTATTGGCCGAATCGTCCAGCGACCGCTCAAGCCACTGCTCTGCGGCTGTGTGCAGCGGCGAAGCCGACACGTCCATCAGGAACCGCGACAGGGCCGTCGCTCGCTCGCAGCGCATCGGGTTGCGTTTGTACGGCATTGCGCTTGAGCCGACCTGCTTCGAGCCAAACGGCTCATCGACTTCCTTCATACCGCTCATCAGCCGAACGTCGTTGCAGAACTTGTGCACCGATGCGCCGATCCCCGCCAGGGCGGCGGCGACCTGGGCATCGACCTTCCGGCTGTAGGTCTGGCCCGTAACGGGGCAGATCCGCTCAAAGCCCATCTTTTCGGCCACCGCCTTTTCCAGCGCCTGGACCTTCCGGTGATCTCCCTCGAACAGCGCCAGGAAACTATCCTGCGTGCCGGTGGCGCCCTTGACCGACCGGAACGCCAGCAAGTCAAGACGGTGCTGAAGTTCGCCCAGGTCCATCACGAAGTCATAGCACCAGACGGCCGCTCGCTTTCCGAACGTCGTCAGTTGTGCAGGCTGAAAGTGCGTAAATCCCAGACATGGCAGAGATCGGTATCGCTTCGCCAGTGAGCCGAGCGCGTCAATAACGCCGGCAAGGAGACCGGCGAGAATGTCCATCGCCTCGCGCATCAGTATCAGGTCGGTATTATCGACGACGAACTGGCTGGTAGCGCCGAGGTGGATAATTCCCCTTGCCGCCGGCGCGGCGTCGCCGAAGGTGTGGATGTGGGCCATTACGTCGTGGCGGAACTTCTTTTCGTATTGGGCCGCTGCGGCGAAATCAATGTCGTCGAGGTGGTCGGCCATCGCCTTGATCTGTTCGTCGGAGATGTTCAGGCCAAGTTTCTGCTGGGCTTCGGCCAATGCAAGCCACAGCCGTCGCCAGGTTGAGAATTTGCGTTGAGCGCCGAACAGTTCCCGCATTTCCGATCCGGCATACCGCCCGGTGAGCGGACTTTCGTATTCGATGTGGTCGTTCATAGCGTTATAAGTTTAGCACTCTTGATTCTCTTTGTCATCCGTTAACCCGAAACAGGTACGGTCTGGAACCGTTCGGACCGATACGGAACGGTACGGACCGAAACGTGCCGGTTCGGAACAATTCGGGCCGATTGGGAACCATTGGGGCTGGGGGTGAAATTCGTAATCCCTTGCTGGATAATGGGTTGCGGTTTCAAGCCGCGAACAACGTGAACTTTTAAGATTAATTCAAAGGCGTCGAAAGCAGAACAAGGCCTGGCCACTTCAGTGGCCAGGTTCCTAAAATCAACGAATCGCATATTGATATCTTTTCCCAAGACCCTGTTTCCGTTCCTTTCTGTTTTTCCCTACTCCCTATGACCTATTTTTGTATTCTTTCACTTCTGAAGATTCTCATCGCAGTCTCGAGCACGTCGAGACATGCTCGCCGGGCGGTTTCAGGCCGTTGCGATTCGGTCAGTTCGGTCAGTTTTTGTACTGTCGGCGCAATGCTCGCGACAACGGCGTGGCCGGCCTTTTTGTTGGCAACGGCTTCGATTACCGCCAGACGGGACTCGAGCCGTTTCGATTGCAGCATCCGTCGCAGGCGCGACGGCTTGACGCCGAGGGCGATTATTATGTCCTGGGCGTCCATGTCTTCGTTGTGCAACAGTTCGCAAAGGTTTTCCCAGCCCGGCATGATCTTCTCCTTACATATAACCATTCTTACGGGCGAGCACAGTGCTCGCCCTCCACCTGGCCTGCCCCCATATTAACATTTGTGTTCACGTTTGCGCGCGCAAACGTGAACTAAAAATGGGCGTGAAATCGGCAACTCCCGGCCCGGCCGGTAGTTAATTTTTTTCAAAAAAATCCCGAAGTGTCCAAAGCGCGTTCACGTTTGCGCGCGCAGATGTGAACGGATGGGCTCCGAATCAAAACTGAGGACTGGCCACTTAAGTGGCCAGTCCTTGTGTGTTTTTTCAGAACTTACCCGGCTACGGCGCGGGCCGTCGCGACAAGCACACAATACTTGACGCTATCTTTATCAGAAAACGGGTTGACAAAAAGCCCGTTTGCCCTTATGATGCTTTTTCGCGATTTGTGCTCAATTGCTGTCGTTTGGGTTGTATTTGCTCGGAAGGATGGACGGTTCTGCTCGTTTCTGTTTCCCGGAGCGTCAAGCCTCTGTTTCAACGGAAGAATGGTCGCTCTCTATTCTACTTTTTTAGGAGGATTTGCTCATGGTTCGTTTTTTTGGTTTCAGGTTAGCGGTTCCGGGTCTTTTTCTGTGCATCACGCTGATTTTCAGTTTGTCGGCGGTAAGTGCGGACACAATTGCACATTTTGACACGTCCCTCGGTTCGTTCGACGTCCAATTGTACGACACATCCGCCCCGATTACGGTTCAGAACTTTTTGTCTTACGTTACCAGCATGCGGTATCAGGACTCGTTCATACACCGGTCGATGCCGGGGTTCATAATCCAGGGCGGCGGTTTTACATACGATCAGCCTCATGTCGAAGCCACCGATTTTCCGGCCGTGCCCGACTTCCCCCCGATCATCAACGAGTTTGATGCCTCAAGATCGAATATACGCGGGACTATCGCAATGGCCAAAGTTGGTGCTCAATATGATGGCCAAGGCAACCTTATCCCCGGTACCGGTCCGGATTCTGCTACGAATCAGTGGTTTTTCAACCTTGGCGACAACTCATCCAATCTGGACAACCAGAATGGCGGGTTCACTGTATTCGGAGAGGTTCTCGGCAACGGCATGGATGTGGTAGATGCGATTGCCGCGGTGGATATTTTCAATTTTACCAACTCTGTCTCGGGAGTTTTCAGCGATCTGCCCCTGCGGAACTACACCTCGGACGACTATTATAATTATGTCCCGATAACAAACGATAATGTCGTACTCGTTAATGTATCTGTTCCCGAGCCGACTACGTTGGGACTGTTGGCTGTTTGCGGTTTGGCAATGATAAGGCGGGGGCGCAAGAAATAACCCTTTGGGGAAATCGCACCGGCCTGCAAGAATAAAACAAAAGGTCGCCGCAGAACGCGGCGGCCTTTTTATTTATTCCGACGGGGGCGAAATGGTCCATCGGACCCTGTTGGATATCTGAAGCACATCGGGGGTAAAAGTGCCGGCAAGCGAAGCGTATCTGCCGGAAGTCTGTTTGGACAGAAAAGTTTCCAGCAGATTCGCTTGCTACTCTGCGAAGTAGCGACTCTGCTTTGCGTAGCGGCTTCGCAGAGCAAAGTACTTCGCTACGAAGCACGAGGCGCTCATCT
>DAOWOP010000193.1 GCA_030642005.1 Planctomycetales bacterium | reverse complement strand
TTGTGATATGTTCGGCCGTGATGGGAACCGTAACGCTCCTGTTGTGGAGATTCGCAAAGGGCTACACCGCTGAAGCATATCTGGCGGTCGCGCCTCCCCCGGTGAGCATGATGCATATCAGGGTGGAGAGGTTTGGCAAGGACATCGTAGAACGGCACAAACGCAGCCAGGCCGCCCTGGTCAAACACCAGGCCGTTCTGAACGAAGCGGCCAAAGACAGACGTGTGGCAGGAGATGCGAACACCGAGGCAAAGAAATGGTTCCGGAAACACATGGCTAATATCCATCAGGAACTCGATGACGAAATAGACGTATCCCTCATGCCGGAAACCGACATCATCCGCTTGTCCATGACCGGAACGAACAGAACGGAACTGGCTGACATCGTCAACGCAATGGCCGACGCCTTCGTAAAGTACACCAAGGAAAATACGCGCAGAAGGCGGACCAGCAAAATCCTTAAACTCGATAACTCGAAAAAGACCCTTGAACGCAGGCTCATAAATGTTCGCCGGCAACTGGCCACCGCCAAAATGGACAAGTCCATTGCCGCCATGCAGGGCAGGCAAAGCCTCATCGGCGTCAAATTGCAGGTCCTTACACAGCAGATACATCAGGCGGAAATGGACCTGTCCGAGGCAGAGTCGGGAGCGAAAGCCTATGAAGAAGGAATGAAGGACGGCTCCATCGTCAATGACCCGCAGATACTCCAGGCAATGGAGTTCGATTATACGCTCCGGAGCTTCAAGGTCAGGCTGGCCGAAATGGAAACTTCCCTCCATAACGCTGCTAGTAAATTCGGCCAGAAGCACAGGCAGGTACGGGACATCAAGTTAAGGATTCAGGCGATAAAGGACCAGATAGCAAGCAGGGAAAAAGAGGTGTTCACCACCAATGTAGCGGCAATGGGGCAGATGCGCGGGGCGCAACTTGGCGCCGCCCAAAAGCAACTGGCCGATTTGCTGGAACGGCTCCACAAGACCCAGGGCGAGGCAAAGGACCTGCAAAGATCGCTTGGGAACATTGAGGCGTACACACAGGAAATCAAGGAAACCCAGGCCCGTATCGCCGATATCGATACAAGGCTGAATGACCTGGAGATGCTGGGTTCCCGGCCCGGTGAGGAATGGTCGGAAACGGGACCCGTAAGCGTACATGCGTACGCCACCGAGCCGAGGAAAGAGCAGTGGACACGTCCCAAGGTAAGTGTTTTGCTCTCTCTTGGAGCGGTGCTGGGATTGATAATCGGTTTCGGCCTGGCGTTCCTGCTGGAGTTCATAGACACCTCTATCAAGAGTCCGTCCGATTTGGCCCGGCGGATCGATCTGCCGCTGCTGGGGATGGTGCCTCACGGCGACGACCTCGATGAGGAAATTGCGGATTTCCGCCGGGTTGCTGTGACTGCTCCGCACTCGCCGGCGGCGGAGGCCTTCAGGCAGATTCGGACGAATCTTCTTTTCAGCGGACCGGAGCAGCAGCGTCGCAGCCTGCTGGTAACTTCTCCGGCGCCCCAGGACGGGCGGACCTCGGTAACGATAAATCTGGCGGCGTCCATGGCGCAGGCAGGTCGGAAAGTGCTCGTGGTGGACACCAATTTCCGCAGGCCCGCTGTTGCCGAGATGTTCCCGCAGGCCGAAGAGGCCGGGCTGTCCTCGACGGTGGTCGGGCAGGCTGCCTGGCGGGACGTCGTCTCGACCACCGATGTGCCGAACCTCAGCGTAATGGCCGCCGGGCCGCTGCCGCCGAACCCCGCCGAACTGCTGGGTTCGGATGCTATGGGTACAATCATCGCGGAAATGACCGCCGAGTATGACCAGGTCCTCTTCGACGGCTCGCCGCTGATGGTCGTTGCCGACGCCTGTGTCCTTGGAACAAAGGTCGATGGGGTTATCCTGGTAGTTCGCGCCGGCGTCAACAGCGCCGGGATCGTGCAGCGATCCGCCGAACGCCTCAGCCGGGTCGGCGCACGCGTCTTCGGCGTGGTCCTCCAGGGCGTCCGCATAACTGCCGGCGGATACCTGCGCAAAAACTACGAAACCTTCTACGAATACCACCAGAAGTCGCTGACATAAGACAGGACAGGGACCAGGGACCAGGTTCCAGGGATTAGGCAAAAACAGAAGTTCCGGTTTTTCAGTCTGTTCGATTATTCTTTCGTTTTTGTTTTTCCCCTAGTCCCTGGAACCTGGTCCCTGGTCCCTGTTTGTCAGCCATCGCCAGCGTAGCTCAACGGCAGAGCACGGCTTTTGTAAAGCCGGGGTTGTGGGTTCGAATCCCTCCGCTGGCTTGACTGGCGCACGAGATTTTGTTATTCTCTGTAGCCCTGATTGGGAGTGTGCCCGAGTGGACAATGGGATCAGACTGTAAATCTGACGGCGTACGCCTACGGTGGTTCGAATCCACCCGCTCCCAGTCTTCGTTCGCCGCTTTAGGCGAACGAAGACTGCCACGGCGTAGCGGCGCTAGCCGCGAAGCCGGGCTTCGTTCTCCGAATTACGCCCTGGCAGGCCGGGCTTTTATTCCAATCTGAACCGCGGCGAACTACTCGTCACGGCGAAGCAAAGCGAAGCCGGACGCCTTGGCAAGCCAGTCAGTGATTTTTCGTTCGCCGCTTTCCGGTGGACAAATTTTAACACCAGTGGACAAGCAGCGCCTTCGGCAACAAGCCCAGCCATTCGAATGGCTGGGCTTATGAACCCGTATCTCCCCAAAACAAGCCTCGTCAAATCTTTGGCATCCGGTTTGCCCTATTACCGGGTATGAAGAAATCGAATAACGCCTTTACGCTGGTTGAGTTGTTGGTCGTCGTTGCCATTATCGCGCTGCTGGTGAGTATCCTCCTGCCGAGCCTGGGCCGGGCGAAGGACCTGACGCGAGAGACAATCTGCCTGACGCGACTGGGCGGGCAGATGCGAGCCGTTTTCATGTACGCCACCGACAACAACGATTTCATCCCGACCGGGCCGGAGGACCCGCTGAGTTCGACGTTTCCCTACCCCGGTATGCCGGCCGACCCCTGCCGTCAATTCGCTACGAACCGGCTTTGGATCGGAATGTTGAAAACCTACGACGGCTGCGGCTTGCTGATAAAGTCCAGGGCGCTCTCGGCGGAGTTCTTCTTCTGCCCGGGCGACGACTCGTCCGACCCTGATGAGGAACTCGCCAAACTCCGCGACCAAGGCGGCGAGGACGCCTACGGCTCATACCTCTACAGGCAACTGGACCAGGCCGGATCATCCAGACTCGGCAACCTCGGCAACAATGACGATGGAGTGCCTGTCTGGGCGTTGCTGATGGACCTCAACAGCGAGATGCCAGGCCAGCCCACTCGCCGCAACCACAGCGGGCGGAGAGTCAACATCGGCTTTGCCGATGCGCACGCCTCCGGCTTCGATAACTCCGAGAACACCTTCACACTCCGGGCAGAAGACGTCATGAACCCCTTCAGCCGGATCGACGAAATCCTGAAATACGCCGATTCACTATAACGCCGGCGCATGATTCGTCCGCCCCATATTGGGCGCGCGACATTCGGCGCCACTGCCAAGAGAGACCATTTTGTTGATTTCAACAAAATGGTCTCTTGGTTCATAACCAGCGTTTTGGCAGGCGGTTATGGCTTTGCCAATGACCTTGGCGAAGTTCCTTCACTCTGTGTATCCCAGCAGGAGTTGCAGGTCACGTGCACACCAGAACTCCGTTCCGGTTTTCGGGTGTTTCCGAACCACATCCTCAAATCTCGAGTGCAGGCGAACGATGATTTCCTTATCCATAAGTTCTTCCGTCCTTATGTTACCAGGATTTCGTAGGCCGGGTGGGCCAACCGGTCCACCTAACGCAAGTGAGAGAATTCCGCGGGCCAGTGCTGCTCTGCGAAGTAGCCTCGCTACGTAGCACGAGTTGGCCCGCCCTGCATACTGTCGAGCAACGGGGTGTCTTCTTTGGGAAAGATTGCAGTGATCTCCCAGCTAGCGAAAGCATTATCCTTTCTTCTGCGGACCATACGCGCCCAAACCTTCAGTGGGCTATCCTCATAATGTGCCCGAGTATACACGTTTCGAGGTTGTTTTATAGCAGGGTCTTTGATAACTGAATAGACATGCCTATATTGATGCAACCCGATCGGGTTTTTGAAAGTAATTAATGCATTCCCCGTGTCAGTGTTTATTCGAATGAACTTAACCTTTGCTTCTTGGAATCCCTGCGAGAGAGCGGCTGGATCTACGACGAAAGCACTTTGAAGAATCTGCTTTTCCCTTATTTCCAAAGACACAGTATCTTTGGAAGCATCGCTTGAAATAGTAAGTTTTGTAGCCGAGCAACCAATCGGATCTACAGCATTTTGGAGAGATTCATCGATTCTTTCGATCAGCCGCCAAGTTTCGGCCTTATCATCAGCGATAGAGAGTTCATGTGCCCGCGCGAGTTTTTCAAGGGCACCCACAATCTCTTCTTCTGTTATAGTAAGGGATTTCTTCGTGTCGATGTGTCGACTCAGAAGATTCCTCCGCCAGTTCCAAAGATTCTTTGCGAGATCATAGCTCACCATCAAGCCTACAGGCAAGATGACGTTAAGAAAGACATCAAATGAACCGCGCGTAAATGTTCCTACATATATTCGTGGACGACGTTCCGGAGGTAAGGGACGCAAGGTCAATTTCCTCTGGAGAAAAACAGATGTGGAAACCTGCCAAAAATCTTTCCAGCCAGTTAAGGATAGAAGCAATTCTTCTACATTTATAGCCCCCGTATCAGCCCTGAGTCCCACGTAGCAAATTCGTATATTTTCTGAGAATGAGTCGGCTTCTTTATTTTCCATAGTAATGCTCGCACACATAGACGAGATGCTACGTTATACTAATTTTTGTGCAAGTTCCTCTTCCAGAATTTCATTCACTGTCAAAGGCATGATCACCTTGCCTGTTCAATATACTACACCCGGCGGGTGGCACCTTCAAGCGGAGCGGAGCGGAGCTTGTGGGTGCTCTACGCCATCGTCCAGCCAGCACCCACAACCTCCGCTCCGCTCCGGTTGAAGGTGCCACCCATTTTGAACAGTTTTTCGTTGACGTTTGCGCGCGCGAACGT
>DAOWOP010000015.1 GCA_030642005.1 Planctomycetales bacterium | reverse complement strand
AGCCGCGACTGTAAGGGAGCGGTCATTAAGACTCTCGCATCGGTCTGACCGCTCCCTGACGGTCGCGGCTCGTAGGGTTCGCCGCGGCGAGCACATGACATTTTACGCTATCTGCTCGGCGGGTTGCTTGACAAATGTATATTGCTGTGCTATATGCCCTTCAGGAAGCAGGTTGAGTTCAACGCAGGAACGAGGATAAGAATGCATCTGATTGCTCGACACTACAAGAAGGTATTGTTGTGTACATGTCTGGTTCTTTTGATCGCATTGCTGTTGGTTGTGGGAAAAGAACATTTGGACTCTGTGGAACCGGGAGTTCGCCCGGAGCAAAGCTCCGAAAAAGCGTCCCCCACTTCGGCAAAGGTTATTTTTCCCCTGAATAAGGATGTTGCCGACGCTCCACTCTCCAAAGAAGAACCGGTTGTGATAAACGGGTACACGTGGAACGGCGAGATGCCTCCCTTTCGGCACGATGCGCCGTGGCATCCGACTCTGGCGAGTCGGTTACATCTCGATAATGTTCCAAGACATCTTCATGAGGGGGTGTATTTCAACAGCCGGGAGGCGTTTATCGAATTCGCTGCCAGGTACAAGGATAAACTTCGCACGTGGGTGAATGTCGCCGTTGAGAGGAAGTACAAGTCGGAGTCGCTGGCGAGATTCTTCCGAAACATGCTATTTCGTGACTTGTCCGAAAATCTGGAGTATCTCGCCGAAAGGTATCCAGGCCTGACGGAAAAACAGTACATAGTTCTCAATATCATGAACCTGGTGCACGGCAACTATAAATTTGGCACAGTCGTAGCCAATCCGAACGACCCATTGGATTTTATCAGAAACGAACTCGCTGATTGCTCTGAACTGAGCAATCTCATGGCGATTCTCCTGGAATTGCAGGGAATTCGGTCAAAATCGGTTGGCTATGTGTGGAACTTTCCTTCCTGTAGTTACGATGGGAAAACGATTCTAGGCCCCTTTTTCTCCAGCCACAGGCTCGTGTGGGCCGAGAACATAATCGTCGATGCCGAAACCAACCTGGCCTTCCACATCGGAAAGGATTACCTGATGGCGTCGCTGGCGCCGCGGGACAGGCTCATGTGGCTGCTCGACAACAATCGCGTATATGGCTTTTACAACTGGTTCATCAAGCCGGACGTTCGTGAGGAACAGTTGGCCAGGAATCAGGACGGCGGGCTTATCGCCTTCTACTATTATTATTACTTTTACGGTACGACTCACAAAGGTTTTTATCTTCTGCCTTATTCGCTGACGGGGCGATTTATTTCGAAGCAGGGGTATTTTACCCTGACAGGCGCACTTGACGAAAAGGTGAACGCCCCCTCCTTGTCCATGACGTCGGGAAAGGACGGCGCATACAGGGACTTGTATTCCGAGTGGCGAGCGCTGCTGCAGGAGATGCTGGCAAATGAAGGAAAGGATCCGGATGAGTATGATACTTCGAATCAAGTCTCAGCACTCCTTTCAAGTTGTTGTGATTTCAAGCGATTGCTTAATACGCACACCGTGAACCTGGTGGAAAACGCGAGTCTGCGCAAGAATATGTTGCGATTGATTGGATATTTGTACTCCTTGAGAGGAGTATTCGAGGGTGAAGTCCTCGGATGGGGAAGGAGCACTCCCTTCGACGCGTTTTCGGACGGAACGGTAAATCCTCCGTACACGAAATATACATTTCAATCGTATGTTTGTCTCGGCGCTATTTACGAAGCAATATCGTGCATAAGTTCCGACGAGGATTTGACACAGGAGGAAAGAAAAAGGGTCTCGGATTACCTGGCCAAGGCCAACAGGATTCTTGATTCCTGGGACAAAGCGTATGTGCGGATTCTCGAAGAAGGGGCGGAAGAACGGGCCTATTATTGGTATTCTGAATACTCCCGCGACGCCATGCCGGTGGCAAATGTTCTGGGCGGTATGGCGCATGTCTGGCTTCAGCGATATTGGATTACAAAGGAAAAAAAGGCCGCCAGGAAGGCCGTCAGTCTCTCGCGGTTTCTTGTTTATAGTATTGAGACTGATTCGTGGGACGAATCCTGCGTAATATGGCCATACAGCCCCGGTAGAGGCTCTCTTATCGCGGACTCGGCGCACAGTAGAATAGAGGCGAGACTATTGATGGAGATATACAAGGCGAACCTCATCAGTAACTATCTGATGAAGCGCATCATCAATACGTACAAGCGGACCATGACAGACGATCCGCTGGTCTTCAACATGTACCTGGATGGAACCAGGGGGCCGATCAGTCGTGATTCCTGGGAGGGCGGCTTGTCGATTGGAAGGATGCTGACCGTTGTCGATGATCCGAAGATGAGGGCTCTTTACGAAAACCACATCAGGGAAAGCCTGCGCCTGTGCAAGGCAAAGAAAATGTCGAAGCCGAAACTTAGACTCAGAATGGCTTATCTTGCAAAGGCGATGGGATTATTATTCCGCCAGAAGATGGAAAAGCACGTTCCGGAACAATCTTTGGGCGCTTCGAATCGATGTGAGGGGCGATAGATGTGTGGAATTGCGGGTATTTGCGGGCGTGGCCCGACTGAGACTCCAGCCGAGACGCTCGGTCGTATGCTGGAGAGCATGGCGCATCGAGGTCCGGACGACGAAGGCGTCTGGATATCTCCGGGCGGCGAGTGCGGGCTGGGGCACAAACGCCTGTCCATCATAGACCCGGAATTGGGCCATCAACCGCTGGCCAACGAAGACGAGACAATCTGGATCACCTTCAACGGCTGCATCTACAACTACCAGGACATCGCCAGGGACCTCAGGCAAAAGGGGCACCGGTTCCGAACCCACTCCGACACCGAGGTAATCGTTCACGCCTATGAAGAGTGGGGGCCTGAGTGCGTAAAACGCTTTAACGGCATGTGGGCCTTTGCCGTTTGGGACAGTCGAAATCGCACGCTTTTCTGCTCACGAGACAGGATCGGCATTAAGCCCTTCTATTACACCTGGGATGGGCGGACATTTACATTCGCCTCGGAGATCAAAGCGATTCTGTCGGCAGGGGCGGTCTTGCCGAAGCCCAGCGAGGACGGCATGAGGCATTACCTGACCTGGCAGTTCTGTCTTGGCGACACAACCCTTTTCGAAGGCGTACAGAAGTTGCTCCCCGGACACAACCTGGTTATGCGTTTAGGACATAGGCCGAAAATTTCGTGCTATTGGGACATTCGCTTCGATGCCGACAGCGACAAAGACGAAACATGGTTTGTCGATAAACTGAACCGGCTTCTGGAAGATTCGGTTCGTCTGCGACTCCGCGCCGACGTGCCTCTCGGTGCGCACCTTTCCGGCGGACTTGATTCGAGCGCTATCGTCTGCCTGACCAGGATGCTGCTTGGAGACGACGCGCCGCTGAAGACCTTCACGGGTGCTTTTCGAGAAGGGCGGGCCTTTGACGAGACCCGTTACGCAAGAGAGGTTGCCAAGGCGACTGATACCGAATACCTGGAAACCTACCTTACTTGCGATGACTTTGCCCGGTCGATTGAGAAGATCATCTACTTCATGGACGAGCCGGCGGCCGGCCCCGGCGTCTTTCCACAGTACTGGGTCTCCAAACTAGCCTCCGAACACGTAAAGGTCGTCCTTGGCGGCCAGGGCGGCGACGAACTGTTCATCGGCTACGCCAGATACCTGATTGCCTATCTCGAAGAATGTATCAAGGGCGCCATCGAAGAGACGGCCCACCGTACCCATTACGTCGCCACGCTTGAAACCATCGTCCCCAGCCTGCCGAGCCTGGAAATCTATGTTCCCATGTTGAAGAACTTCTGGAAGGATGGGCTTTTTGATGATCCTGCGCGGCGCTATTTTCGACTGGTGGACCGTTTTTCGGACAACCGGGCGTTTCTCAGCCCGGAATTTTCCGCCGACCGTGAGCGCACGTTCGAGCAGTTTCGAAGCATCTTCGACAGCCACAGCGCGGCGGCAATGATCAACCGCATTTTCAACTTTGATCTCAAAGGGCATCTCCAATCGCTGCTTCACGTCGAGGACCGCACAAGCATGGCGTGGGGCCTGGAGTCCCGCGTGCCGCTGCTCGACCACCGCCTTGTTGAACTGATGGCGTCGGTCCCGCCGGTTACCAAGTTCAAGAACGGGCAGTTGAAGTATCTGTTTCGCCGAGCCGTGAGAAACCTGGTCCCCGAAGCGGTGCTGAACCGCAAGGACAAGATGGGGTTTCCTGTTCCACTGGCCCAGTGGCTTCAGAGCGAGTTGCGGGATTACGCCGGGGACATCCTCTTATCCAAACGCTGCCGGGAGAGGGGCCTTTTCGACGTTGGGGCACTGGCCGGTGCGATCGACTCGGAACAGCCCTTCGGCCGAACTCTGTGGGGGGCGCTATGCCTGGAACTCTGGTATAAACAATTCATGGATGCAAGCCACAAGACGGCCTGATATATCCCGCACAACCCTCGCCTTTGCAACCCCGGCCGGCCAACAGATGCGAGTGAAAATTGCCTTGACTTGGGAGGGGCCGGCAGGTAATAATTAACACCAGTAAAAACCCGACGTAATGACGTAATATATTGCAAGACCACAGGTTGTTGCGAGCGGGAGGAATGACGGGGAAATGCTTGGCATAATTCGAGAGGATAGGTTTATGTCGCGAAGGACTCATAAACGGAAAAAGACGAAATTCGATTCTCTTCCCTGCTTCGAGAGCCTTGAGGAAAGACTGCTGCTGACGACTGTTTACGGGGGAGAGTTTTTTGTCTATCACAACAGCGCCGGGGAAGCCGTTCGAGTCAGCCTTCACGGCGCGGATGACGACGCGATAGAGTTATTCGGCTACGACGAAGACTTTGGCGGAGTTGTCAACCTCGTTGGCCTGAGGGACGGAGACCTGATGATGCAGGTCTTCTGGCCGGACAACCTGGCCATAGTGAATGGCGAAACCGAACAGTGGATCGAGTATAACGAGGAACCGGAGGCAGGTGATAGTCCGCGAGGCAGCCGGACGGAGATATATGCGATTTACATCGCCAGTTGCAGCGAAGATACGATTCTTACGATCTCGACGTTGGAGGCTAACCAGCCCACCGGCGAAAACTGGACCACCAATATCACTCAATTCGCTTCGACCAACCTGCCTGTGTTGAGTTTCTTAAGGGCTGTCGAAGATCCGGAAGATCCGGAAGATGAGTTCGAGTTGGTGTACACCAGCGCCCCGACGGGCAGCGGCGGGGTCGTGATCGGATCCAAACGGGATCCATATATTGATCCGGCCGATCCGGATAATAACAACCCTATACGCCACAGCGCCGTAGCGCTGACGGCGGACCATGTGGCGGGCGTTCCAGTGATCGGCGTGTTTCCCGGCGGCAACCTGTATGCCGGTATTTCGATTGCGGCCTCGGAGGCCTACACCCTCATAACCGCCCTCGGGGAAGGCGGCATCGGTACGGACGTGCAGGCCGTCGCCTCCGACGGAACGGATGCTTACGTGGTGGACCTTTCCGCCTACTTCGGCAAGATCATCAGCGACGGCAGCGTCGGCGGGCTGGGCGGCAACATCCAGGCGGTCGCTTCGGATGCAGCCGGTAACATGTTCGGCGTTGACAGCGGAAGTGTCGGCGAGACTTCCTCACTCGTGTCGATTAATAGCGCGACGGGCGGGTGTGCGCTGATAGGCCTGTTGCAAAACGTCGCCGACCCGCCCACGGTCGTTTACAGGGACGTCACAGGGCTGGATTTCAACGGCGGCGGCGTACTGTATGCGACGTCGATGGTCGAGGACCTCAACATTGCCGACCCGTCCTTGGTGGCCGGACTGTACCTGATTACGATCGACCCGGCCACCGGCGCGGTAACGCGAGGCCCGGCGATTACCGGTATGGCCGCCGTCGGTAGTATCGCCTTCGACGCCGCCGGAACGCTCTACGGCGTCAACAGCGCCAATCGAACGCTCTACACCATCGACACGGTTACCGGCGCGGCAAGCGCCGTGGCGGGGCTGTTGCCGGTCAGCGGATTTGTCGGGATCGAATTCGTCGATGTCGGCGGCAGCGAGGTGTTATACGGCGCGACGAACGGACGGATTTACGCGATCAATCCAGCCAATTCCTCCGCCAGCGCGCTGCTGGGCGACACGTCCAGGGCCGACATGACCTCGCTGACCTTCGACGCCAACCAGCCTGGGATGCTCTGGTCGGTCGGTCTGCAGAGCGGCTATCGCTTGGTCCGTATCAACCAGTCTTCGATGCTGGTCCATTCCGACAACGCCGGCAACGTAACGGAGTTGGGCCTGGTGACCGATTCGGCGAACCCCGCATTTGGCTATGACGCCGTACACGCGCTTGCCTTCGACGGCGCCGGCGACCTTTGGGGAATCGGCACGCTCACAAGCACTGACCCGATAAACTCGCCCGTTCCCAACCCGGCAGGGCCTTTCCTCATCAAGATCGACACGACCACCGGAACCGCCACCAGGCAGGTAGCCGATCCGTTGGACGTTGATGATCTTACCAGCATGGCATTCGACGGCGCCGGCGACCTGTACGGCGTGAACCCCGCCGACGACAGTCTGGTGCTGATCGACACGACCGATGCGACGACCTCGCTGTTCATGAACCTGGACATAACCGGCATTGTCGGCATCGAATTCGACGCCATCGACGACTTGTACGCTGTTACCGGCGATTCGCTTTACCTCATTGACACATGGTTTTTCGGGGAGTCCACCAAGATCAAGTCCGTCGGCATTACGGGGATGACGAGCCTCTCGGTGATCCCTGCCGACCCGACTAGCATGTATTCAACAGTCCCGATTGATGGGACCTACTACCTGATCAGCATTGACATGATGGCCGGCTCCGGCGGCTTTGACATGGGCAGGATCATCATCGGCGGCACGCTGGCCGGGAGCCTTACAAATGCCGGCGGGAGCGTCAATCTGGTCGAAATGGGCTTCCTGTGGGGCAAGATCGACGTCTTCGGGAACATCGGCCACGTAATCAGCCGTCAGGGCGGCGGCGGACTGGTCGTGGGATCAGGTGAGGACGCTGAACTCATCGGCCCGTCGCGCAAAGTCGAGGTTTTCGACCCCATAGAGGAGGAGATGATTACAGTCCTGGAGCCTGATTCCTGGATCGACGCGAAGGGCGGTATCCTGGAGATCGACACCCGCGGCGGCACGCTCTACTCGTTCATCAGGGCGCAGAATGATTCGGAAGTATCAATCCCGCGGGACATCATCTATGAGATGGAGTACGACCCGACGGGTCTGACCGCCGAAGAGATTGACGCGGCGTGGGTCGATGGCGACCTGGTTGATTATAACAACAACAGCATGACCAACGCCCAGTTCCTCACCCACCCTGCGGGCGATTTCTTCCTCCTGGGCAGCCTGTACCGTGACAGCGGCAGCGGCGACTGGTACGCGCTTCCGCTGCTGGCCGGACAGACCGTTACCATCGACGGCGGGGGGGGATGGGGATACCCGGACCTGCGGGATTGGGATTACCCGTTCATCCAGTCATGGATGGGGGTCTTTCTGTACGACTCCGGCGGTCGATTGATGGACAGTCTCGGGTACGAAACCGTCGAGGACATGGGCATGTGGTCGATGGGATCGACGCAGAAGCCCATCACCTTCACCGCTCCGGCTGCGGATGTGTACTACCTGTCCGTTACGGCCCCGATTGACCGCGGAGGCTCCTATGTCCTGTCGGTAACGAACGGCACGGCTGCGAGCCTCGGCGCAGTAAGCGTCGGCGGCAATTATGACGGCTCCCTCCGCTATGATTTTTATGAATACAGTTATGCTCAGGAGGCGGAAGCGCCGAACATTATGGCAATGAACGCCGGCGCCATCGGCGCGGTCGTTGTTGCCGGAAACACCTACAACGTGGTTACAAGGACCTTCGGCGCCGGCGGCGCCGCCGGCGACATCGTTGCCTACAAGGCAGGGACGGTAGGCGCCCCAGTCTATTACTACAACTATGACGGGATCTACTCGGACGGAAACATCGGGCGCGTTGCATCGACGGCCGGCACCTTCGCCGCCGACGTGGCGGCCGGTTACTCTGGCGGGATGTACAACCACGACGCCTTTATCCAGAATATCGTCTGCGCAGCCTACTTCGCCGGCGGTAACATCATATCGTCCAGCGGCAATATCGGCATTATCGAGATCGCCGGCGATGTCGGTGGTATCTCGCTGACGGTCAACGATGACTTGCTGGGAGGCGCAGGTCACGTGGACCTGATTGACGTGGGCGGGAACTGGGGCGGGGGGGGCGGTATTCCAATCCTGTCGCACGGCCCCGGCGGAGACTTCGGGTACATCCGTGTCGGTGGAACAATCTACCTGGATTATGGCGGGTGGTACTCACCTGCCGAACCAACGGTCTTCACCGACGGGCAGACAAGGATCCTCAACGATGACGGCGGCGGACGACTGACCGTTACACCCGAAATTACGGCAGGGATGCCTGTGCCGACCTGGTCCTACGTCTATATCGGCGTGGACGACGACGCCTATCCCGGTTTCGGCGCAGGCGGCGTGATCGCCAACCTTTCGATTAACGGCTCGGCGACGCTGACTACCACCGGCGTCGTTCAACTGCCCGACCTGGACCTGACCGGGCTGGACCCCGACGCGACCATGAATATCACGATCGGCGGAACGGGGAAGGTTGACATATGGTACGTGCACTCCGATGCGACTGTGGATTCGTTCGTCAACACAACCACCGGCGGGCTGGTCTCGGGCAACTTCGGCGCCGACCTGCTGGAACTGCGGGTTGCCGGAAGCATAGGCCCGCAGGCCGGCACGACGGGCGCCTGGCTGTACGGATATGAAGCGGCCCCCGCGTCGGGCGACATTACCACCGAACCCCAGTACGGATGGTTCCACGGTACCCTCAACGGTCTGATGGTTACCGGCGATCTGGGCATGGCGTATATCGGCGGCGCGCTGGGAGACTTGAGGGTTATCGGCACGATCGGGGAAGTCGTCGTCGATTCCGACGGCATCACGCCCAGCGGCGAATGGCACGGCGTAACGGGTATTGTCTGGTCGCAGACGCGTATCGACAGCATCGACGTGGGCGACGGCCTGGCAGACGACGGCGGCGCCGACGTCGCACGGGCGGCGATTATGTCCTCCGGCTCCATCGGCACGGTATCAATATCCGGGCCTAGATACGTTACCGGCAACATGATATTCGGCGAGTTGAACGGCTCGATCATGGCTCGCACCAATGACATCATCGACGGTGTTGAAGTCGATGCCATCGGCCAGGTCATCGGCACCAACGGGGCGGTCTGTACAGCCATTATCGCCGCCTCCGACCTGAACATCTTTCAGGCTATGGCTGCCGGGTTATTTCTAAGCGGCGGGATCGGGACCGTGAGTTTCTCCGGGCCCGGCACCGAGATCACCGGAGCGGACATCAAAGGTCATTACGTTCGCACCGTCAGCACGAGCGAGGACTCCAACGGAATCAACTACACCACGATTTACGCCATTGACGCCCCTGATAACTCCTACGGCGTGGAAGAGGTGATTGCGGGCGGGCCTGGGATGAATAACAGCAGTATCAGCGTCAACGGCGGCGGCATCGGCGACGTCATCGGGCTGGGGCCGAATGCGGACATCTGGTCGTGTGTTTTTGTCGCCACCGACGGGATGAACACGCTCAGCGCCCAGGACCTCTACCAGAACGGCTGGCATATGCCCGGCACCGTCGAGCAGATAACCGCATACGGGGATATGTTCGACAACGAGGTGATTGTCGGCGCCCTTGTAAGGATGGGCGTCGCGGGCGATTTCACCACCAATTCATTCACGGTCGCCGGGGCTATCGGTACGGTAACGATCAGCGGTGATTTCGACAATTCCGTGATGATCCTCCAAGGCCCGACGACGGCGAACCTGTGGTCGCTGACGGTCGGCGGTAACATCTCCGGCACGATCACCTCGGCGGGGCGGATCGGGTCAATCATTTCGTACGGCGAGATTACCGCCGACATATCAACGCTCGGCAGGGGCGGCGATTCCGACGTTGACCTGATACAGACGTCCGGCGGATACACCGGCACTCTAAGGGTCGGCGGAAACCTCGAGAAGTTTGTCTCCTACGTCTCGCTGGGCGACAACCCCGCTGATACCGATGGAATCACACAGAGGTTTGAAGTCTGGGGCAACGTCGTCAACCTGGCCGTTGGTGGAGAAGGCAACATGTACGCCGACCTTGACGTCGGCGGGTCCATCGGCACGCTCTACCTCGGCGGCACACTGTACGGCAGGATCAGCGCCAACGGGATGCTCTACAAGATTACGGTTCGCGGCAGCCTCGGGGGCCTGCTGGACATGGACGGCGACGGGACGCCCGAAACACCTCGCGGGTCACTCAACATCGGCGGAACTATCCAGACCATGTCGATCCCGACCGGCAGCGACATATTCGCCGACCTGTCCGTCGGTGGGTCGATCGGGAGCATCGGACTTGTCGGCGGCAGCATCGTCGGGAACATCGAGAGCCGATTCGGAACGATCGGCTCGATCAACGTCATCAACGGCGACATACTCGGCGAACTGAAGGCCAGGGCCATCAACAAGGTCTCGATTACCAACGGGACGATCAGCGGCAATATTATCACCACCGGCGGGTCGCTGACGGCTCTCGCCATGGGCAGCAGCACACTGGATGCCGACATCACCGTCGAAGGCGGGACGATTGACTACATTTACTTCGTCGGTACGAATTTCGCCGCGGGAAGGACGATTTACGCCAGCGGCGGCCTGGGCAGCGTAACGATCTCCGGCGGCAACATCGCAGGCGACCTGGTCTCCCGCCGCAACATCTGGAATTTCAGAATTCTCAGCGGCAACCTTACAGGTAACGTCTGGGCGGAAACGGACATCACCAACCTGAGCGTTTATGGAAATGTTCAGGGTTCCGTTATTCGTTCCGGCGGATCGATTGGCACGCTCGGCCTGTATGGGCTGACGAACTCGATCATTTCATCCGCCCGCGACATCAATCGCCTCATCGTTCTTGGGAACGTGAGCAATTCGATGGTGTTGGCCGGCTTTGACGTCGGGCCTGACATGGCCGTCGGCGGCGGAGATGATACGCTCCACAGCGGCAGCATCGGCGCGACCTCTATCACCGGCCAAATGCAGGATTCGATCTTCGTCGCGGGGATCGGTCCCGGCCCGGACGGCGACTACCTGGCGGTCGGCGACAACGTGATGGCTGCGGGTATAAGCAACGTCGGCTGGATGTCCGTTCAGGGCGGTTTCAACGGCGCCGGCAACGGCATCCTGGCCGAAACGAGGATCGATCCGACTTCCAAGGCGATAGCGGCGGCGGCGGGCGTGTTCGTCTTCGAAGACATCCCGGCTCCCGCCATTACGCCTCCGTACGGCCCGAACGTCTTCGGCGCTCTGACCGGACCGGCGACGACCCGTCTGGATATGCCCGACGGGCTGACACTGATTCTCGCCGGCGACGGAATCGCCGAGTACGACGGGGCCGGCAACCTCACCTTCGAGCGGACGACTGCTCGAAGTTATCTCAAGTTGATCTACAACGGCGGCGGGGCCTACGGCACGACCATCAACATAACCGGCGCTGACGACAGCCCGCTCGGATACCTGGTGGTTGACCCGGATATCACCGTCGGTAATGTTACGGTGGACGGGCGAGTGAATACGCTGCAAGTCGGTGGTGTGGCTGCCGGGTCCGCCTGGAACCTGCCGGGCGGAGCGGCGTGGGCCAAACTGGGCGATCCGTCCAATATGGACCTTACTGCCGGCGGGCTGGGCTACTTGATCCTGTCCAGTGGGTATGCGGGAGGGACATTGACGGCCGATTCGGTGCTGTCGCTGGGCGTCGCCGGAAGCGTAGGCGCTGCACTCGACCTGGGCAGCGCGGGAACGATCAATATCTTCGGCAATTTCACCGGCGTGTTGGAATCATGGGGCACGATCGGGTTCTTCGGTGTGGCCGGAACCTTGAGCGGCGACGTGGACGTGTACTGCGGGGACCTTCTGGCCCTGCGGGCCGACGCGGGCCTCAGCGGCACGGTGAACCTCAGTCCGCAGACACTTATTGACGCAGGTGGCAACCCGGTCGAGTACGGCGGCGGCAAGACGAACGCAGTTTACATCGTTACGGGCGATTTCGGCGGCGGCGCCGCTACCGCGACCTACCGCACCACCGGCGGCATCGGCATGTTCACCGTCGGGGCGGGTAAATTCACCGGGTTGCTCAGCACCGGCGGCAACCTGGGCACGTTGACGGTGAACGGCGAGATGACCGGTCAGGCGTGGGCAGCGGGGAGCATTTCCCTTGTCTCCACCAACAATATGACCGGCGCGATGCTGGCGGCATCGGGCGACCTGCTGTCGGCCTACGTACGCGGCAACATGACCGACAGTTACATCTTCGCCGGTTTCAACCCCGGCGACGCCGGCTTCGACGCCGCTCACGGCGACGAAGACGCCAATCTTCAGATAGATGCGTTCACCCCGCTGGCCTGGCGGACGTCGGAAAACGCCGACCACGTCAGAAGCGGGCGGATTAACAACGTTGGCATCGCCGGGACAATGACACGTTCGGTCATCTCCGCCGGCGTTGGTCCGGGTGCGGATGGATTCGTCGGCACGGGCGACGACCTTGTACTCGGCGCTTCAACGATTACCGTCCAGGTGTTCGTCTTCGGCGACATTGTCGGCAGCGCCAACGCCAGCGAGTCCTACGGCATATACGCGGCAAACAACCTGCCGTTTGTCATCTATCACGGCAGCCAGCCGTTCTCGTCGAACGGTAATGCCCGCGTCGGCACCTACATGGACGTCCTGGCCGGAAACCCCACGGTCATCCGCGTGCTGGAGACGGCCAATTCCTTCATCGCCTACTTGAACCATCCGCTGAATCCCGGCACGGTCGATAGTCCCGCCTTTGCGGTGCTCGCGTCCGTGGACGAAGATTTCAGCACGATGATGGATAACACCGACGTATCCGGCAGCGCCACTATCAGTTACAACAGTTCCGACTACTCCGTTGTCATTACACTCAACAGCGGAACGTGGGAATTGCTGGGAGTGGGCGACCATTTCCAGGTAACCCTGACCGATACCCTGGCCGACAGCCGCGGAAACATCCTGGACGGCGATTACGTGGGCGTCTTCCCATCGGGCGACGGCACGCCCGGCGGCGACTTCGTGTACTCCTTCCAGATCGGGCAGGTGTACCTTGCGGACGTACCGGCATACGGTGTGTGGTGGCACGGATGCTCGCCCACTGCGGCAGGAATGGTGATGGGTTACTATGACGCCTTTGCCGGCTACGAGGACCTCATCGTCGGCGACGCAAGCACGCAGACCGATGATGTCAACGACGCGATAGCCAGCCCGGGCAATGTTGCCGACTACGCCCTCTATGACGGCGTGGACGACGGGGACTGGTTCGTACCTTATCCGGACATGTCCGAGATCGATCCGGCCGGGACCCACACAGATGACTCCGTCGCCGACTTCATGCACACCTCGCGAAGCGCCGAAGGACTGACTTACGGCGGGAGCTGGACGTGGATGATAGGCCTGGGCGTCGAGGAGTTCGTTTCCTATCGTCTCCCCGGACACACCGCCGCTACGACCGACGTGGTCTGGGGCGCCCTGACCATGTCCATGTATGTTTCTGAAATCAAGGCCGGCAGGCCGGTCATGCTCGTCGTGGACAGCAGCGGCGACGGCACGCTTGACCACTCCATCACAGCCGTCGGGTACGACCTGATTAATCAACAGTACGCCTACTACAACACATGGGACACCGGACTGCACTGGGCGGACTTCCAGGGAGTTACGTATGGCCAGTCGTTCGGTATCCACATGGCTACGTTTGTTACGATGAATTGACGACTGACAGCAAAAAATTCTGATAGAAAGCAAAGGCCAACAGGACCGGATGAGTGGCTCAACCGGTCATGTTGGCCTGCTGTTCGCAATGGAAAATCAGATGATGAAAAAGGCAAACTCTGGAATTTGGATGGCGTTGGTTGCGGTGTTGGCGGGTTCTGCGTCCTCACTTTTGGCCGGCGGTGGCGTTGCGGCCATTACTAAACCCAGCGGGGACGTAACTCTTTCATTCATCAGGCCTGGGCGAATCGAAAAAGTTCTTGTCAAGGAAGGCCAAGTCGTCAAGGCCGGTCAGTTGCTCGTACAGCAGGACGATGCGGCTGAACAGGCCCATCTGGCCCAACTTAAGGCGCAGGCAGAGGACACTACCCGCGTCAAGGCTGCCGAGGCGCAGTTGGACCAGAAGAAGTTGGACCTTAAGAAAACCCAGGCGGCGGCCGGCGCTACTACGGAGATGGAGGTCGAACACGCCAAACTGGATGTTCTGATTGCCGAACTGTCGCTGAAACTGGCGCAATTCCAGCGTGAGCAGGACGGTCGCAAGTACAACGAGGCCAGGTTGCAGATAGAGCGGATGCGTCTGGCAAGCCCGATCGCGGGCAAGGTGGAGCGGGTTTCTGTAAAGGCCGGCGAATCCGTCGATGCGCTGGATGATGTAATTCGCATAGTCAACATCGTCCCATTGTGGATAGATGTTCCGGTCCCGCTGGATCAGGCCCGATTACTGAAGAAAGGTCAGAAAGCGGTGGTTGAATTTGCTGCGGTGGATAATGCCGGTAAAGCCGCTGAGGGGAAGATTGTTCACATAGCATCGGTAGCCGATGCAGCCAGTAATACGCTGATGGTTCGTGTGGAAGCACTCAACCATGCTAACCGGCCGGCTGGTGAACACGTTCGTGTAAAATTTACGCCCTTTGCAAAGGTGGCTGGCTCTGATAAAACCCGCAGCAAAGCGTCAGCGACGAAAAGCGGTTCCAAGGTTAGGAATTAAAGTCTTATCTATAAGGAGTAAAGTTAAATGGCAAAAGAACCTAACGCCTCGTCATCGGATGACCAGGATGAAAAGCCGATTGAGGAACAGGCCCGCGAGCAAACCGGTCAGCGGCAGGTACGGATTCACGTGGATGAGCGGAATATGCGAACGTCGTATGCCAACGCCTTCCGCACAAACGGCACCGCCGAGGAGGTCATGCTGGATTTCGGGTTGAACCTGCTCAATCCTCCCACACAACAGCAGGACCAGCCGGAGATAATCTTCCGGGTCAAAGATCGCGTAATCTTGAACTACTATTCGGCCAAGCGCCTGGCGATTACGCTCAGCCAGTTGATTCGTCGTCATGAGGAACAGTTCGGCGAGTTGGAAATGGACGTAGCCAAGCGGCGGAAGAACGGTCTGTAGGCCCGCGGCAGGTAACGGGTTTTACAGGACAGGTGAATAACTATGGCCGCCGACGGCGCGCAAAGCGAACAGCAGTGGTACGGCGATGCTTCCACGACAGAATTGATAGACCGTCTGAGCCGATTCCAGGGAGCACCCGGTGAATTCCTTGGCAACCTTCTTGCGGTTCAGTGCCGATTGGCCTCTGCGATTGCCGGTGCGATACTGAGGCCCGGAGCGGACGGTCGGACGGAGGTGGCAGCCGTATTCCCTCCGCCCGAAGAAGGTTCGGCTGTACCGGTCTGGCTGGCCAGTGCGGTTGAATCGGCGGGTCAGGCCGTCTCGGCAGGAGCAACGACAGTAAAATCCCTCCATGGCCCGGATGATCTTTACGGTCAACCGGCCGGCCGGCATCTGGTAATGATACCGCTCAAGGGTGATCAGGGTATTCGGGGATTAGGCGCGTTCGTTATCGAGACTTCCGATGATGCGGTGATAGCAGCCAGTCGGGAAAGGCTGGAATTGACCATCAGCCTGTTGAGTCTTTACGAGATTCGCCTGACGCTTCAGCGCCGCCAGGCCGACCTTTCCCGGCTGCGGAAGGCGATGGAGGTTCTGTCGGCAGTTAACGAACAGGACCGCTTTACCGGTGCGGCGATGGCCTTTTGTAACGAGACGGCTTCACGCTGGCAGTGCGAGCGAGTGAGCCTTGGTTTTTTGAAGGGTCGTTACGTCCGGCTGAAGGCGATGAGCCATACCGAGAAGTTCAGCCGGAAGATGAAGATCGTTCAGGACATCGAGTCGGCGATGGAGGAATGCCTCGACCAGGACGTGGAGGTGGTTTATCCGCCGGAGGCCGAAGCGACCTGCGTCAGCCGGTCTGCCGGCGAACTGTCGAAGCGTCACGGCCCGACGGCGGTGGTCGGTTTTCCGCTGCGAAGGTCCGGCGAGCCGGTTGCGGTGCTGACTGTCGAGCGGCCTGCGGACAGGCCAATGGCCCTTAATGAGATTGAGCCGCTTCGCCTGACGTGCGAGTTGTGCACCGCTCGCCTGGCAAATTTGCATGAAAACGACCGATGGTTCGGCGCCAAGGTTATGGCCGATGCCCGCAAGGCGATGGCTACGCTGGTCGGTCCGAAGCATACGTGGATGAAGGCCGCCGCGATTTTGATTTTTGCGGCAGTAGTGTTCCTGATCTTCGCGAAGGGCGACTACCGGGCCGATGCGACATTTGTGTTTGAGGCGACGCAACGGCAGGTCGTCCCCGTCCCGTTCGACGGATTTCTCAAGAGCGTATCAGTGGTTCCCGGCGATTCCGTTACCGCCGGCGAGAGCATCCTTGCCGGGCTGGACACGTCGGACCTGCGTCTGCAATTGGCGGGGGCGAGAGCCGAACGCCTGGCTTATCAAAAACGGGCTGATGCGGCTATGCGTGACGAGAAGACGGCCGAGGCTCAGGTCGCCCACGCCGAAGCCGACAAGGTCAACGCACATATCCACCTTCTGGAACATCATATCCGCAAGGCCCAAATCGTCTCGCCGATATCAGGCTGTGTCGTTACAGGCGACCTGAAACGCCAAATCGGTGCGCCGGTCAAAACCGGCGATGTACTCTTTGAGGTCGCCCCGCTCGGGTCGCTTCGGGCGGAATTGTTCGTTCCGGAGGATGAAATAGCAGACGTTGTGCGAATGGTG
Organism: Planctomycetales bacterium; assembly: GCA_030642005.1. GTDB lineage: Bacteria > Planctomycetota > Phycisphaerae > SM23-33 > SM23-33 > JAUWNJ01. The sequence continues at coordinate 8,795 of DAOWOP010000015.1, read as the reverse complement.
GAGGCAGCCGAAAAACGCGGCGACGTGGTCCGCGGCGAACTGGCCGCCGCCGGTAAGCCGGACCGGCACATACCTTTCGTCGTCGAGCGGATTAATCCTGTAGCCGAGGTTATCGACCAGCGAAATGTCTTCAGGGTCCGTGTGCGACTGTTAGAGACCCACTCCGGGATGCGTCCCGGAATGGAGGGCGTCGCGAAGATACATCTCGGCCGGCGACGGTACGCCTGGCTGTGGACACGCAAACTGGTGAACTGGCTGCGGATGAAATTATGGCTGTGAACAATTTCCGATTTCCAATTTTCAATTTCCAATTGAAAAAAAACAGAACATTTTCCGGTCAATCGGAAATTGAAGGTGTAAACAGATGACGCCAGAGGAGATGAAAAGACGGACAAGAGCATTTGCTGTCAGATGCGTAAAACTTGCTGCTACTTTTTCGAAAAACACTGCCGGTGATGTCATGGGCAGGCAACTTATTAAAGCGGGTACAAGCGTAGCGGCAAATTATCGCGCCTCGTGTGCTGCTCGGAGCCATGCCGATTTCCTGAACAAACTCGGAATCGTCGAGGAAGAGACGGATGAGTCTGTTTTCTGGATCGATTTTGCGCCGGACGTCAATTTGGTAAAGCGAAACAGGGTGGCGGGTCTCATTGTGGAAAGCCAGGAGATCTTGGCAATAATAATCGCCTCGCAGAAAACCGCCAAGGCTCGCCGAAGGATAAAAAGTAAGAAATAGACAATTTCCGATTTCCAAATGAGACAATACTTGACTGCTTTTTATCTGTTCAATCGGAAATTGGAAATCGGAAATCGGAAATTGAAACTTGGCAATCGAAAGACCGACATTCAGTGAGTCCTGGTATCGCATTTCCGGGATGAGGCCGAGACTGAGGTCCACGGTCCAGGTATTCCGCCAGCACTTCCGCGGGCGGATGTGGCACGTCCTGCAGGATCCCACAAACAATCAGTTCTTCCGCCTGAACGAGCCGGCTTACTATTTCATTGCGATGCTGGACGGCAGGCAAACCGTTGCGGAGGTCTGGCATACGTGTAACGAGCAACTAGGTGATGAGGCCCCGACGCAGGGCGAGGCTATTCAATTGCTTGGGCAGTTGTACACCTCGAATCTACTCGTCGCGGAACTGCCGCCGGACGCCGAAGGCCTGCTTCAAAGGTACCGCAAACGCAGGATCAGGGAGGTGCAGGGATACGTCATGAACCTGCTGTTTGCCCGCATTCCTCTCATCGACCCGGACCACTTTCTCGACCGCTGGATGGGTGTGTTTGGGCGGGTTTTCACTAAATACGGACTGGCGTTGTGGCTGGTGCTGATTGGCGTCGGGTTGTATTTTCTCGTCGGCCGGGCCGGCGAGTTGGCCGACCGTGCCTCGAACGTGTTCGATCCGGCAAACCTGCCGTTTTTATACCTTGGAATGGTTGTGGCGAAGGTCTTTCACGAGTTCGGCCACGCCTTCGCGTGCAAGAGGTTCGGCCGGTTGGCCGGCGGCGGCGAAGTCCACGTAATGGGGGTGATGTTCCTGGTCTTCACGCCGCTTCCGTACGTTGACGCTTCCAGCGCATGGGCGTTTCAGAGCAAGTGGCATCGCGCGATTGTCGGAGCCGCTGGGATGTTCGTGGAACTGGCAATCGCGGCAATCGCGGCAATCATCTGGGCCGGCACGCGCTCCGGAACCGCCGTCCACGCCGTTTGCTACAACATCATGTTCATCGCCGGCGTCTCCTCGCTGCTTTTCAACGGCAACCCGCTGCTGCGATACGACGCCTATTACATCCTCTCGGACCTGCTGGAGATACCCAACCTCGCCCAGCGGTCCAAACAATACATCTACTACCTCGTCAAGCGTTACGTCTGGTCCATCCGGCAGGCGAGAAGTCCCGCCCACACGCCCGGCGAGCGCGGGTGGTTCGTCTTCTACGGCATCGCCTCGACGGTCTATCGGATATTTATCTTTTCCATGATCCTGCTGTTCCTGACCGACCGCCTGCCTAAGCCCCTGGCGATATTGGCGATCGGTTTCGGCCTGGTGGCGGCGTTCACCTGGCTCTGCGTACCGTTGGGCAAGTTCATTCGTTACCTCGCCACCAGCGGAGAACTGGCGCGCGAGCGCCCGCGCGCGGTGGCAAGTACATTAATTTTTATTGTAACTGTGTTTATAGGCCTGGGGCTTATCAGAGTTCCGGATCGCTGCCGGGTTGAGGGCATCGTCGAGCCGATAAGCATGTCGATTGTCCACGCCGAGGTGGACGGGTTTGTAAAAGATTTTCTCCCTTCAGGCCGGCATGTCGGCCCGGACGGTCCGGTCCTTCTGCGATGCGAAAATCCTGAACTGAAGGCCCGGCACGAGCAATTGCTGGCTGAACGTCGCCGTCTCCAGGCCAGGCTGCGAATAGCCCGGACGCAGGAGCCGGTCGCCGCCCAAATCCTGACCGAACAGATCGTCGCTCTCGACGAGCAAATCCGCAGGGTAGAAGAACAACTTAACTCCTTGGCGCTGCACGCACCGATAGCCGGCACGTGGATTTCACCTGAAATAGAGCGAATCAAAGGTGGTTACGTCCGCCGGGGCGATAAGGTCGGTCTGGTTGCGGACCTGGAGCGGGTCATCGTCCGCGCCACAGCCGATCAGCAGGTAGCGACGATGCTTGTGGCAGAGGCGTACGACAACGTGGAAATACGCATCAAGGGCCGATCTGACATGCAGGTGTCCGGGAGGAAACTTCAAATCATGCCTGCCGGTTCGAAGCAACTTCCTTCGGCGGCGCTGGGCTACGCTGTCGGCGGGTCGATACAAACCGCTCCAGACGACCCGCGCGGTATAAAGGCGGCTGAACGGTTCTTCGAAATCCACGTTGCTCCGGGCAAGGCGGAAAATGTCAAACTGCTGAGCGGTCAGCGTGTGGTTGTCCGCTTCGAGATGCCCGCCAGACCGCTGCTGGCGCAATGGTGGCGGTCGCTTCTGCAACTCATCCAGCGAAGGTTCCACATATAAGGGATTTCCAATTGCAGATTTCCAATTTCCAATTGATCCCCAGGAGCGGTCGAACATTGTTCCAATTGGAAATTGAAAATCGGAAATCGGAAATTGTATGACAGCGATACCCGGCACAACCTGGCGGATGCTTGCTCGGCGGACAAGCGGTAAGGAATTGCCAAAGGGGCTGGACGCCGCATGGGACGCCTGCGTCGGCATGGCGGGGCGGTTGGCGCCGCGACGAAGACAATTCCTTCAACGTGCCGAGAGAATCTGTACGCTGGAAAAACAATTCACCGACATGAGCGACGCGAGCCTCCGCGAAAAGGCGAAGGGGGTTTGCGAACTCTTCCGCCGGGGCAGGGACGGAGAGGCTGATCTGGAACGTGCATTTGCACTTGTTCGCGAGGTCGCATCCCGGCAGTTGGGCGAAAAACCTTTTCCGGTTCAGGTGGCCGGGGCATTGACCCTGGAGGCCGGCTGCGTCGCCGAGATGGCGACAGGAGAGGGTAAAACTCTGGCGGCTACCATGCCCGCCACAGTAGCCGGCTGGCGAGGCCGAGGTTGCCATATCATTACCGTCAACGACTACCTCGCACGCCGTGACGCCGAATGGATGGGTAAAATCTACAGATTCTGTGGCCTGAGCGTCGCGCACATCGAGCAGGATATGGACCCTGCCAATCGTCGCTCCGCCTACCAGGCCGACATTACATACTGCACCAACAAGGAAGTAACTGCCGATTTCCTTCGGGACCGATTGGCACTGGGGCAATTGCGGGGCCTGCCGGAGGCGCTGCTGGCAAAGATCGCCGAGGGCGCCGGCAGCGGGACGGACCGGCTCGTGCAACGGGGCCTGCACTACGCCATAGTGGACGAGGCCGACTCGGTTTTGATAGACGAGGCCGTTACGCCGCTTATCATCTCCGGCAATGCCCCCAATCCCGAACAGGTCGAGGCCTTCGGCCACGCCGCTGAAATGGCTGGGTCTCTTGAACCGCAGTCTCACTATCGCGTGAACCATCGCTATCGAGAGGTTGAACTGACCGCCGCAGGAAAGGACCACCTTGCCGAATTGAGCGAACCGCTTGGTGGGATATGGGCCGGCGCTCGCCGCAGAGAAGAACTTGTCGTCCAGGCATTGACCGCTGGTGAGTTTTATCTGAACGACAAGCAGTACGTTTTGCAGGATGACAAAGTCGTCATCGTCGATGAGTTCACAGGCCGACTTATGCCCGACCGCGAGTGGCGAGACGGGCTGCATCAGGCGGTCGAGGCCAAGGAACACCTGGAAATAAACCCGCCGAAGGACACTTACGCCCGCGTGAGTTTCCAGCGGTTCTTCCGCCTGTACCGCAAACTTTGCGGCATGACAGGTACGGCCGCCGAGGCCCGGCGTGAGTTTTGGCAGATTTACCACATGCCGGTTGTTGTGGTTCCTACGAACCGCCCGTGCATTCGGAAGGTCTTGCCGGATAAGGTCTTCGCCACCGAGCAGGCCAAGTGGCGGGCGGTCGTTGATGAAATCCGCTGCATCAATGATGTCGGCAGACCCGTCCTTGTCGGCACGCGGAGCGTCCGGGCAAGCGAGCATTTGAGCGAACTGCTTACCGCCGATGGCCTTGAGCATCAGGTCCTCAACGCCGTTCGACACGCCGAGGAGGCGCAGATCATCGCCGGCGCCGGTCAGACCGGCAGGATCACCGTCGCGACGAATATGGCCGGCCGAGGCACGGATATCAAACTCGGCCAGGGCGTCGCCGAACTCGGCGGCCTGCACGTCATAGCCACCGAACGCCACGAGGCGGGGCGCGTCGATCGTCAGCTCTTCGGGCGGTCCGCACGCCAGGGCGACCCCGGAAGCGCCCAAGCCGTCGTCAGCCTGGCCGACGAACTTGTCCGCCGTCACGCACCGCACATCTCGGTCGTTCTTCGCCGTCGCTTCGGCCGAACCGACCGGGAAATCTCCTCTACCGTTACCCGCAAGGTCTCCGACTTCGCCCAACGCCGTGCAGAACACCTGACCCTGCGCCAGCGCAAGGGCGTTCTCCGAAGCGACGACTGGCTGGACGAGTACCTCGGTTTCGCCGGCAGCGAACGATGAAACTGATCAGGTGCGCCCACAAGTTTCGCTGCACCACGCTTGAAGGCGTTACCCGCCGAGAATTGGTATTACTTTTCCGCCAATCCACTTACCGTGGTCAATAGCAGCCTGCGCATTTCAAGGAACCGATTGGCGTTCGGATCGGCGGTGCTCGGCGAGAAGCCCTTGTGTTTGTCCTCGATAATATCTGTTGCCTCGGCGATTCTCTTACTGGTCAGCGGATGTGTCCGGAACATCTCTCCCATCGACCCGGGTTCGGACTTCGAGAGATTGAGCAGGACGGTGAGCAGTTCGACCATTCCCCACGGGTTGTATCCCGCACGAGCCATGTAGCGAATGCCGAGTTTGTCCGCCTGGTATTCATCGTTGCGGCTGTACTTCAGGCCGACCATGCCGGCAACAACTTTGGTGGCTGCTTGTGCTGATCCGGCTTTTTCTTTCCCTGCGATTTGCCCGGCGATGTCCACAAGGACGGCGGCCCCCATCTGACGTTGCATACCCATGACATTGTGCTGTGCGGCGACGTGGGCGGTTTCGTGGCCAAGCACAGCCGCTAACTGTCTTTCATTGGTCATTTTGCTCATAAGGCCGGCGGAGATGAATATCTTCCCTCCCGGCAGGGCGAAAGCGTTCGGGACTTTCGACTGCACGAGCGTGAACTCGTAAGGCATCTCGCGCTCGGAGACGGAAGAGACCTTCCCGCCCACCATTTGAACGTACGCCTGGAGTTGTTCGTTGGGAACCCTGCCGCCGAATTCCTTCTCGAACTCGGGTGCAGCCTCGACGCCTATGGCGATCTCCTGCTCCCGTGAAATAACGATAAGATGTTTTTCTCCCGTTGCGGGATTTGTGGTGCAGCCTCCCGCCGCGAGCGGAAGCAGAAACATGGCAAACAACGCTATTCTTTTCCTTGCGATGTACGTTTGCATTCTCATGCCCTTTCCAGGAAAAATTTGTCGGCCTATGACGCAAGTTATTTCATGTCGTAACGCGCGGCAAGTATTCATATTAATCGCTATTGCATTATATGTCCGCAGCCGGCGAACACAAAATCCCACGTACCCGGATACTTGACGTTATCAAACAGGTTCCGCCGGATTGACTGAAAAATCACAGGGAGATACACTATAATCGGCATAGCGGACTTGGTAGTGAGTATGCCCTGATTTTGGGATTCAGGATGATGGATACGCGACATTTGCTTACGGGATGTGTTTTTATCGCGGCGCTTTTGCTGCTGGCCGTTCCTGCTGGCGCTCAGCCTGTCGTGAGCCGGGTCGAACAGCAGGCGGATGAGTGGGACACCCAGGCGGTCGAAAAGGCTATCGAAAAAGCCAAGGCCTGGCTGTGGTCGCAGTGGGCTGACGAACACTGGCCCGAAGTCGGCAAGCCGGGCCAACGTGGCGGGGGTGCTCAAGATCGCAATTACGGGGGAGTAACGGCTCTGCGTGCGTATGCGCTGCTGGCCGCCGGCGAAAGCCCCCATGAAATGCGAATGAAAAAGACCCTCAAGTGGCTCGCGGAGATCGAGATGTCCGGCACGTACGCCCGGGCGATGCGGGCAAACGTCTGGGCCATGCTGGGGCAAAACAGTCCATACCATCAGAAACTCGATGAAGACGTCAAGTGGCTGCTTCATGCCGTCGGAGGCCACGGCGCTTACAGTTACGCTCCCTACGAAAAACCCGGGCGACCTGTGCGCGACTTTGCTGACTTGCCCAAGGGTTGGTACGACAACTCCAACAGTCAACTGGCCGTCCTGGGCGTCTGGGCCGGAGCGAGAAACGGTATCAAAGTGCCCATAAGGTACTGGAAGCATGTGGAAAAGCATTGGAAAGCGGACCAGAGGCCCGACGGCGGCTGGGCTTATCGAGGCAAAAAAGGCGGGAGTTATGGTTCCATGAGTGCGGCGGGACTGGCCTCCATGTTCATCTGCTTCGATGCGATCTATCGCAGGGAGTTCATCAAGTGCAGGGCCGATACCGACTATAAACCAATTGTCCGTGGCCTGGCCTGGATGGACAAAAACTTCAGCGCCACCAGTAATCCTAATAGGGGCGGGTCGTGGTATCATTACTATCTCTATGGTGTTGAGCGCGTCGGTCTGGCCAGCGGATACAAATACTTCGGTAAAAAGGACTGGTATAAACTCTGCACCTTACGATTGCTGCGTATGCAAAACGCCAACGGCGGTTTTGGAAACGTTATCAACACTTCCTTCGCCCTGCTTTTTCTCGCACGCGGGCAGCATCCGGTACTGTTCAATAAACTCAAGTACCCCGGCTCATGGAACTGCCGGCCAAGGGATTTGGCTAACTTCACCCAATGGATTTCCCGAACCTTCGAAAAGTCGGTCAACTGGCAGATTATCCACCTCGGCGTGCCGGTCTCGGAGTGGCACGACGCGCCGATCCTCTACATCTCCGGCGCAACCGAGCCGAAATTCACAGATGAGGACATCGAGGCGCTCAGGCGTTTCGTATATCAGGGCGGCGTGATATTTTCCGAAGCAGCGTGCAGCAAGGGGGCCTTCAACACGGCGATGCAGAAATGCTACGCCAAAATATTCCCGCGGCATGAAATGACTCGGCTCGACCACAACCATCCTGTCTATAACATTCATTTCAAGATCTCCCGACATGGGCTGATGGGTATTTCCAACGGTGTTCGCCTGCTGGCGATCCACTCGCCGACGGAGGTTTCACTTGCCCTTCAGATGAATGTTCACGCCGCTGACACCGAGGCCGATATCTTTTCCCTGGTGGCCAATGTCTATTTTTACGTTACCGACAAGGGTTCGCTCCGCAGCCGAGGAGTAAGCCCCTGGCCGAGGGTAAAGAAATTCACGCCCGTTACGACGTTGAAGGTTACGCGGGTCAAGTACGCCGGCAATTACAATCCCGAACCGCTGGCGTGGAAGCGTTTTTCGGTCCTGATGGGTAACAGGCATCGTATTGCGGTGGATGTTTCCGGCCCGACGTCGATAACCGATCTTGACGCATCGAAACAGCCCGTCGCCGCGATGACCGGCACGACTGCATTTACACTCACCAATGCCGAACACAAGGTATTACGTAAGTATATTGATGATGGGGGGACGTTGATAGTCGATGCCGCCGGTGGGAACAAGGCGTTCGCCAACGCTGCCGAGAAGACCTTCGCCAAGGTCCTGCCGGAAGGCAAGTACGGGCCGATTTTTTCCAACCACGCCATTTTCACCAAGGTCGGCACGGTCATACAAAAGGTTTCTTATCGCAAGGCGATTCGTGGTTATATAGCCGATCCGCATAAGCCTCGATTGCGTGGGGTCTTATATAAGGGTCGATTGGCGATAATCTTCAGCCGGGACGATCTGACCGCCGGTCTGGTCGGTTATCCCTGTTGGGGTCTTCGTGGTTATATGCCGGCCAGCGCCTTTGAATTGATGCGTAACATCCTCCTGTACGCTTCCGGCAAGACGCTCGCTGAGTAACCAATCCCACGAAATCGGAGAAAAAAGACTCCAAAAAGATCCCCTATACTTATGCCGTCTTTGGGAAAGCGACGCAGGTAAGCGGGCCGAAACGCCTGCCTGCCGACAGGCAGACAGGGAACCAAACGGAACCAAACGGAACGGCTGGGAACCATTCGGAACGAAACGGAACCAAACGGAACCAATGGGAACGAATGGGAACCAATGGGAACGATTGGGAAAGTTT
>DAOWOP010000235.1 GCA_030642005.1 Planctomycetales bacterium | reverse complement strand
TAGTGGCGGTTCCGGGCGAGTTGTTCGTGGAGATAGGCCTGCGGATGAAAAAGGAACTGGGTTTCAAGCACCTGTTTATTGCCGGCTACGCCAACGGTTACGTTGGGTATCTGCCCACGGCAGCCAGTTGCCGGGAAGATGGCGTGAACCCGCGATACGATTGGCATGAACTTTTCTGGTACCCGGCCTGCTTTTCTGATGGCGTCGAGCCGGCGCTGATGGGAGCGGCAAAGGAACTGGCTGAGGCGGAATAACCGCACCGGCGACACGGTTTTTTAACCTGCGCCGGTATAAATACAGGAAAGGACAATCAGATGCGACACTACACTGCGTTGACGTTGTGTTTAGCGATGGTCTGCCTGATGCTTTTTGACGGTGGCGCCGCAGCCGAGATGCCGCAGCGCGTGGTCCTGCCGGCCAAAGTGGCGCTTCCGGTCATTACGGGTCTCGACGGCGTTACCCGCACCTGGACGGAGATCGAGAGCAAGTTCAAGGCTGGCGACCCGTTCATCCGTGAATGGGTCAGCCTGACGATGAAGAGGGTCAAGGTGTGGGCCGACCGTCCGGACAGTTACTACCTGGGCCTGTTCCGGCCTGAGTCGCCCTTCGGACGCGACACCATCTGCTGCCCCTTTCACCCGCAGATGACCGGGTGGATGCCTTTTGATTGGGACCCGGACCATCCCTGGCGGCTGACGTGCCCGCTTTGCAAAAAAGAAGGCCGAAAACCGGACTATTATCCCAACAAGTTGTATTCCGACGACGGGAAAGGCTGCCGGCCTACCGACGAGGTCTGGCGTAAGACGCACACACCGGAATGGTCCGCCAAGTACAATATCCCCTGGAAAAAGTGGGATGGGCACACCCACGGGAACGTTGACGGTTTCGCCTATCACTTCCTGGGGTTCGCCCAGTTTCGCATTTTCTTTGAAATCAATTGGCGCCGCGACATCCTCGGTAATCTGTGCAGAGGATATGTCTTCGGGACCAGGTTTTACCCCGCCGGAAGCGCCGAACGCAAACTGGCCGGCGTGTGCGCCCACAAGGCCAAGTTAATCATGGTAACGATGGCGCGGGCCATCATGGGTGATCCGTACCTGCGGGAGGTGCTCCAGGCCGACCCTAAGCAATATCGCAGCGCGATCCTGGCGCTGGCGGTCGCCGCCGACGGCAAGGCCTTGCCTTACAAGGAATATCCCGGCTACGAGCGACGGGACGTCATCAGCGATCATTCAGTCAACGATCCGGAGCATCCTCTGGAGACCGTCCGTTCCTACTGGAAGCCACAGTTCACGATCTTCCCGGACCGCCCATTAACCGGCTGGGCACGCGAATGGCTGAGGTCCTACGCGATGATCCAGGGTAGTTTCACCCCCGCCGAGCGAAAGGCCAAACTGACCGACCTTATCGAGCGGCTGCTGGTTTCCAAGGCCGGCGACGCCGAACGACTCAAAAAAACCGGACGCCCGTTCAGGCGAGGCATAATTGAGTACAGCATGCAGCCCTACGACCTGACCATGAGGTCCAATAACCTCGCAGGCGCGATCGCCTGGAGCAACCTGAACCTGGGCTTCATGCTCAAGGACCGGCAGATCGTTCACAATGTCGCCGACGACATCTGGTATTTCCTGCGGAACTACTTTAACGGAGACGGCCTGGGCTGCCAGGTTACGCCCTTCTATTCGTGGGTCGCCCTGAACGGTCTGAACCTGCCTCTGGGGGTGCTGAACGGGATGAGCGAGGGGTTCGGCCCCGGCGATGCGTTCTGGGACCCGAAGACGAAATCGCTGAATGCCTACATGGACCCGGTCATGGCGGCGAACGCCTACGGCCTGCTGCTGAGCGCGCTGCCCGACGGACGGTGCGCGCCCTGGACCGACTCGCAGATCGTGGCCAGGCCGGATATGGGCCTGATCGAGAAGGTCGCCAACGCGACCGGCGGCGTACCGGAGAGATTCCGCCTCTGGCTGGACATCTCAAGGGACGACCAGGGCAAGTTCCACATCACCCTCAAGGAGCAAGCCGTCCTGCCCAGTTACGTCCTTGGCATCAGCGGCCTGGCCGTGATGCGGACAGGGACGGGACCCGACCAGACATTCGTCTCGGTGGATTGGAGCAGGCTGGGAACCGGGCATTGCCACGACGGCTCGTTCAATCTGCTGTTGTACGGGGCCGGGCACGAGATGCTCTTCGACCAGGGCTACCTCAACAACGTTACCCTCGCCCAGGCGTGGATGGGCAGCGCCGAGGCGCACAACACCGCGCTGGTGCGGTCGGACAGCGGCAGCGCCGCGAAGTGCATAAAGCAGCGGGGGTCTTTGCGATTCTTCGCCGACACGCCGCAGGTCAAGGCCGCTGAGGTGGCCGAGGAAGGTGTGATGTACCAGCGCACGGTGGTGCTCATGTCGGCCGAAAGCCCCTACGTGGTGGACATCTTCCGTCTCCAGGGCGGCTCGCTGCACGACTACTACGTTCACAGCCTCGGCGATACGTTCGCACTGGTCGGCGCGACGCTCAAGCCGGTGGCGGACCCGAAAAAGTCGCTGTATGACGTCAGCGGCTTCAAGTACCGCACCAGTACCGGCGCTAAAGTTATCACCGGCGTCAGCCGGGCCGGGACTGACGGGGCCTTCACGCTCACCTGGCGCGACATGAAGGATTGGCGGACCGTCCCGCCGGAGATAGACGCCGACGCCGTTACGCGGGTGCGTGTCCTGGGAGCGCCGGGAACCGAGATACTTATCGGCAAGGCCCTCGGGCAGCGTTACAGGGACGGGCGCGACGTTGCCGCACGCGTTACGGTCGCGTGCGTCCGCCGCAAGGCCGAGGCGTTCGGCGACGTGCCCGACGCCTTCGTGGCTGTCATCGACGCGGTTCGCGGCAAGGCCGACAGAATCAAGCAGGTCCGGCAACTGAAGGTGCTCTCCGGCGACAAGGCCGGCGTGGGCGTCAGGATTGTCCGCCCCGGCGGCGTTGACTACGTCCTGAGCACCACACGCGACGACGCGGCGACAACCTTCGCCGACTCCGACAGTAAGGAAAAGATAACGCTGACGGGCAGATTGGGCGTGGTCCAAGCCGACACCGGCAAGCCCGCCTCGCTGCTGCTGGTGCAGGGCAAACACCTGGCCTTCGGCAAAAGAAGCGTTACCGCCGCCGCGGCGACCCTTGAGGGACGGCTGGTCGGCTTTAACAATCGCACCATCGTGCTGACCGTCGAATCGGATGCGGCGATTCCGACCGGGACGGAATTGGCTGGTCGTGTGATGATCGTCCGCCACAATCGCAAGGCCACCGCATTTACCATTCGCAGGATCGACAGGATCGCCCTAGGCCGGTACGACATCGCACTGGCCAATACGGTGAACCTGGCCGAGTGGACGGCGCGGGTCAAGTCGGTGAAGGACAATTCCATAGCCTTCGAGCCGGCCACCGGCGGGTTGCAGAAAAGGGGCTTGTTCCTCTACAGGACCGACGCTGCGGGGCAGGCGATTTTACTGGGGCCATTCGTCGGCAAGCACAGAACGGTACTCGATGAGCACGGCACGAGCATGGCCCGTTACGCCACCGCTACGCTTGCAAAAACCGAAGGTCTGGAACCGGCCTCACGCGTGCTGTTCAGCGCCCTGCACATAGGAAAGGACACCGTCTCAATCCCGGTAATCAGCCGACTTGGAAATAAAAATCCCCAAAAAAATCCGCCCAGTGGATTTTAGGTGCTACGTTCGCACGCGCCCGAAGTAGTATTCTGTCCCGGCGACCAGTCCGTGATAGCGCCGAGCCAATTCGGAACGAAACGGAACAATTCGGAACGATTCGGAACGAATGGGAAAGATTGGGAAAGTT
>DAOWOP010000081.1 GCA_030642005.1 Planctomycetales bacterium | reverse complement strand
TGTATTCAGTATCGGTGAAAAGGCTCTTGTTGGTCGCCAGCAGCGTTTGGGCGTAGTTAACTTCTTCAGCGGCCCTTGCGAAATCTTCCTCTTCCATACCCCTTGGCGCCTGCATGGCCTCGCGCGCACGCTGCATGGCCTTGGCGTAACGGATCTCGGTTTCCTGTTTGCGAACGTTTCTTATTCGCTCCAGGCGGGTTATCGCAGCCAGGCCCCCGCCGGTGCCGACGAGGCTGCGAGCGAAGGCGAGACGTTCGTGCCCGGGCTTGTACTGAGGGGCAATTTCGACGGCCTGCTCAAAATATGCAATGGCCCGATCAACCTGGTCGGCATCCAGAGCCTTGTTGCCCTTTATGATAGCGTCCTTGGCCTTGTCGATTTTTGCCTGAAGAACTTTGAGGCGAATCAGGGCGGCGGCGTCTGGCTCGCTCTTCAGTGTGGTTTTGGGGGCCGGTTTTGTCGTCGGCCCGGTGGTGGGCTTCGTCTCGGCCTCAGGTTCGACCGCGGGTTCGACCGCGGGTTCGGCCGCAGCAGCGGCCGCTTTGGAATTCTCAATCCGCTTAATCGCCAGCGCCTGCTGCGCGCGGGCATCTCTGCGCACCTCATCGGGGACATACTTGCTGGCCGACACCTTTTCAAAAAGCCCCTTGGCCTTGACCAGATCGTTGGCCGTAAGGGCTTCGACGCCTTCTTCATAGGCTTCCAAAGCCGCTACTTGCTGCTTGATGGCGCCGTTGACACTGGAGAGGTGGTCGTCGAGTTGTTTCTGCTGTTCGGCGGTAAGTCTGTCCCTGAGTTCATCGGCCTTCAGGAGGGTCTCCTGGGCGCCTTTGAAGTTCAGGTCTTTGTACTGGGTTACGCCTTGCTTCAACAGCGCCCGTGCCCGGTCTGTCTCGGCATCCTGCCCCCGCGCCGCCTGAGAAGCCAAAATCGAAACCGCCATTACCGCCAACACAGCCCATCGCAGATTAGTAAGCCGACGCAATGCAATGCTCCTTTCAAGAGGCTTTGGTCGTGCAGGGTCTCGGCGTTACTCCTGCCGTTACCCCGTGTTCGAAGGCTCTCCTGCACGGAAGACTCAATCCCTGCGGAGCGGACACGCCAGAGGCTTATCCCGCCGCACTTGCCCAAGTCCGTATATCTTTACTTTCACACAGTAACTTATAATTACACCACTGATATCGCAATAGCGGCTTGCATGCGGCTGCGGTTGCGGCTGGGGGAAGCATACTTCAACGACCCCGTGGAACGCAAGCGGAAAATCACCGTCATTTCCTACACCATTACTCCGCCAAGGTTGAATCCGTAAGTAACCTCTCCGGACGTCGGAATTTCGCGCATCAAGATACTCGCAAATTCAAAGTTGACGAACCAGTATAACGACAAATCCTGTTACCGTACACCAGCCATGGCTCCGCTTGCCTGCCGAACTTCCTTAAGCAGGTCCTTGTACCGTTGCGATGACTCATCCGCGAACTGCGTACGCGTGCGGAGTTTTTCGCCGGCGTCGAGGTACAACATTTCCGTCGTCGTCGTGCGGAAGAAGTCCGTGCCGGGAACGCGATGCCTCTTCTGGAAATTAAAACTCACGGCGATAGCGCCGGTCTTGAAACTCACGACGGTCTTGACGGGTTCTCCGGTACCAAGCCGGAGCAATTCCTTGGTGACGTTCCCGCCGATAGGCTCACCCCTGCCGACAGGGAAACGTTCGCTGACCCGCTGGCCCCATCGCTGGGTAAAGACTTCCACCACCACTGTTTTATTATGCGAGGCGCTGCCCACCAGGAAAAACTCGGTCGGACGCTTCACTTCCACAGATTCAGACCAGTCAGACCAGGGGGTCTTCAACGTCTGAACCACGGCGTCGGCTTTATCGGCCACATCCTTGAACCGGCCCAGCAGCGGATTGACAAGGACCAGGCGAAGACGATAACTATAGACCATACCTTCGGTTAAACCCGTGTCGTGAAACCACACCTCCAGGATACCGGCAGGATTGTCCAACTGCTCCTGAAAGGTGGGTATCAATACGAGCATGGGCGCATCAATCTCGACAGGCCTGCGGACCGTACCCGGACCTGTCCGGCCCCCTTCGCCCCCGGCGGGCCTTCTGGGCATTGCCCTTGCCCTTTCGCCTCCGGAGGGCCGCCTTCTGGGCATTCCACCTTCGCCCCCGGCAGGCCTTCTGGTCATTGCCCTTTCGCCCCCGGCGGGCCTTCTGGCTCCCCCTTCGCCTCCGGCGGGTCTTCTGGGCATTGCCCTTTCACCTCCGGCAGGCCTTCTGAGCATTCCACCTTCGCCTCCGGAGGGCCGCCTTCTGGGCATTGCCCTTTCGCCTCCGGCGGGCCTTCTGGGCACTGCCCTTTCGCCTCCGGCGGTACGTTTTTCCGCCCCCGCCGGTTTTTCTTCCTCCTGCTCCATGAGGTCGCTGACGCGGGTGCGAGGTTTATGATTGCGAATATACCATGGCCCCGTCTGCCGGTTCGGCCAGATGATGTCATAGTAAGAGGGTTCGAGAACCTCTTTCTGGTTTGAAAGCCAAGCCAGTTCGTTGACCTTCTGTTGGATTTCGAAAAGGTTTTTTTCGTCGGGCGCCGGGATCACCGGCAATGTCGGAGCGCCCGGCATCACCATCATCGAAGCAGGTTCAGGTTGGCTCCATGAGCCGTCGGGCAGGCGGCAGCGGCGTTGGGCCTCAACCGCGACAAAGACAACCTGGGCCGGTATATACGTTTTCTTAAGGGCCTCTTGCCACTTTTTGAGCACCTTGCCGCGCTCAAAGACCGCAGCGACGTGGGCTACGCAAACATCCTTGTACTCCGGCGCTTCCCGATCCGCCCGGGGGATGACCTGCACTTCCCGGTTGATGGCTACGAGCGGCTTCTCGGTCTTCGGCAGCGGCAGCAGGTCGGCCAGTTTAGCCGGCTCAATAATCCTTCCCGTTGCTTTTCTGCGCTCCGGAGGAACCCGCCCCGTTCCAAAATCGACGTCGATATGCACATACCGATCATCGTAGGGATTTTCGAAAATCCTCTCCAGTCGGCCGGCATAATCCGGCAAGCGTTTTTTATCGGGTTTCATCCCCTCCAGCATATCCTCCAGTTTCCCTGATGCGGTTTTCAGGGCCTGGTCAACTTCACCGGGCGGGTAGTTTTTTTGGGGCATCCTGATTTCAGGAGCGTTAATCCCCAGTTCAATCCTGCGTGGACTGTCCAGGCCCCAGTGGAACCCCGCGACAACCAGAATTATCGCCGCTACTGCAAGGACGATCTTTTCCACATGTTTTTCAATCAAGCCGACATCTTCTCCCCGAGCCATGATTCATCTCCTCATTTTTCCATTATCCCGCACGTTTGCAAACCGGCGACAACGGCGCGGGAAAATCTCACATTCCTCTTCTGCCGCTTCTGCGACGCCCGGTCTTGCCGGCAACACCGGCCTTGGGCAGCCTCTTATTGTCCTCTTTGCGCATGGCGCCGGCGTTTATATCCCTCATCTTTTCCAGGAATAATACCGGCGTCAGCGGCGGGTAATTTTTGTCCCACTCTTTGGCTTGCTTGTCCCATCGCCCGCGAGTCCAGTCCGTCAGCATCAGCATTTCGCCGACGATGGTTACTTCCATCACCGAATCAGTGCCGTAATAGTGTATATCCGACTGCGCGGGCCTGGTAATACTGTTAGCCAGAATAGTGTGATAATTCTGCATCATCAGGTTCTTTTGCAGCATGAGCAGGTGTCGCATGGGCACCACGACCGTGAAATCATAATGGATTACGTCGTAGAGTTTGTTGCAGGCCCGTCCGGTCAGTTGAGGTACGGGTTTGGATGTCTTACTTTCGCCAAGGTCGAGATACTGAAGTGCCGCCGCCCCGTCCCCGTCGCCGCGAAGGACGTACCCCCGAATGTCTATGTCCATCAGCCGCTTTACCGCCGATGCAGCCACGCCGCTATGACGACCCGAAGCCGTTTGGCGCACCTGGCGGTTTGTCAGGTTAATCGCCGCGACAATGTCCTGCTGGACCCACAGTCCAACTTGCGCCAGCCAGAGGCTGTCGTCGTTGTAGTCGGCCAGGGGCAAAGCCACGTATATGGCCCCCCTGCCGGACGTTCCGCCTGCGGCGGATCTCATGTCGCCCCTGCTCGCTCGCACCTGCTCTTTGTCGGCGTATATCCAGCCCTGCTCTGATTTACTGATAATCAAATTATTCAGCGCCTGCTGCTCGACAACGCTTCGTTTGACGCCTCTGCCGGGCGAGCGCCTCACAAGACCGCTTCTCTCTCCTCCAGCAATGCGACGTGCACCTCCTTCACCGCCAGTGTTGCGGGCTCCACCTCCTTCAGCGCCGGCGCTGCGGCGTATGACCGGGCGGGGTGTAGTCGGTTTCGGTTGATCCGGTTTTTCTTCCGGCATTGCACTGGCGTCTATTCTCGCAATCTCGTTATCGATTTCTTCGTCGGTAGGGGGAACGGTCGGTTTGAGCGTTTCGCGCAGGTCCTTTAATCCCAGGCGGTACTCCTCAGGAAACAACAGCCTCAAAATCTCACGGTCTTTGAACTCCGGATCGCACGGAAAGGCCGGCACTGTCCGGCCCGAAATCTTGAAGGACATCACTTCGTAGTCGCGGCGGTTGCGTAGAAGAGCCTCACCCACCACTTTTTCCGCCTCATTTCGCATTCCTTTTACACGTCGTTCGGCGTCATTAACTATGGCCTGGTTAACGCCGCTGGAGGCCAATGAACTGATTTCCTTGCCCACGGACGCGTATGCTTTACCGGCGGCGTCGGCTCGGTTGTTTCTGGAGTTTCTGACCAGAAACCATACCGTCCCGCCTACCAGGACAATCGCCGCCGTAACGACCAGAAACATGTTTTCTTTCAGGAACTTCATTTCGCACCTCCGGCCTTTGAAGCCGAACCGGCCTGGTCGTCTTTCGGCAGGCCGTCGTCCTTGATTACGACTTTCCACCCGAGCACAAACTGTATATCAGCGCCGGTGTACTCGCCTGTCAGCGGGTCCAGAACGGTGTCGTCTCTGCTTCCGGGCGCCGGAGCGACGGTTTCCGAAGGCGCAGCCAGGGGCGTACCTCGCTCGATATCAACAATCACGCTGAGCGTTACATCTATTGACGGAAACGCCTTAGCCAACTCACCAAGTTTGCGCCTGAGTTCGCCGAGGAACCGTGCTGCATCGTTGTACGACAGCGGTGTGGACCCGACCAGATACACCAGGTATCCCCTCTGACCGGCTGGTTTCCTGCCGGACGGAGCCCTTTTTGGCTTGTGCCCTTCGCGGGCCGATGGAAGACGAGAACGCACACCGCCTCCACCCTCACCCCCTGGGCTTCTGGTCATACGGCCGCTGGGCTTCTTCTTGGTTATCACCGCTCCGCTGTATCCGGCCTTGAGGGCCTTGGTGTCGTTTATGACCGACAAATCCTCCATGTACTTCATATCCCGCGAATCGACAACTATCACCCGCCGGGCGGACCGCGGCTTTTCCTTGAGTCGCTCAACGTTAGCAACGTTCATTAGCCCCTGGTCGGTCGCAACTTTTCTGATAGCTTCGCTGATAAGGAATTCCAGCGTCGGCATAAAGTCCCGATACCCCGTCATCTGCTCATACTCGTGGATTTTTTTCTCTTCGGCCTTATCCAGCCCGGCGTTCTTTCTATACTTATCGCGTAATCCGCCGTAGTGTCCTACGGCTCTCCTGGCGGCGGTTAAACCGCCGCCTTGTGCTTCGAGGACATTGCTGTCGGCGTATGCCCGCCAGGCCCAAATTGTCAGAGCGACCAGGATCATCGCGGCGGCGGCGGCAAACCAAGGCCTCTTGCTGGCCCATAGCCGATGCCGGGCGCTTTTGGTCGGCAACAAGTTGGTGTGAATCCTTGTTACTCCCAACCCCTGGAGCGCCAGCCCATAAGCAACCGCGAATGACAGGATATTTTCAGTAAAGGCCGGAGCATTGGCCGTCGGCGACGGCGAAAGTTTCTCATATCCGTCCACACGCGCCACCGGAACACCTAGGTTCTGCTCAAGATATTTCTGAAGTCCGGGCAGGCGGAACCCATTGCCAAGACCGATAACTCGACAAAAACGACTCTCCCGATGAAGCGATGTGTAATACCCGACGGACCGCTGGATTTCCTGGGCGAGTTCGGCGAACACAGGCCTCATCGCCTGGTATATCTGGCGGGCGTATTTGCTGGTGCCGGCGGCGATCTTCAGTTTCTCGGCCTTGCTGAAAGTCAGTTTGAACGCCTTGACAAGCGCTTCGGTGAAGTTGTTTCCCCCTAACTGAAGCGTTCGCGTCCAGATTCGCGGGCCGCCGGCGACCACAAGATCGGTCTTGTCGGCCCCAACGTCTACCAGCAGCGTCGCGCCGTCATCGGCCGACTGACCGTCGAACTTCATGAAGTTGTACAGCGCCAAAGGCGCCGTCTGGACGACATCCACAACTACGCCTGCATCCTCGAAACGCCTCAACGTCTCCCACACATCCGAACGCTTCATTGCGAAAATGCCGACCTCTATATCGGGCGAGTTGGGGTCGCGGAAGGACTGCCAACGCCAGATAACCTCGTCGATATTGAAGGGTATCTGCTGCTCCGCCTCGAAACGAACGATCTCCGGCACCTGCTTTTCTTCCACGGGGGGCAGTTTGACGAAGCGGGTAAAACCGGACTGACCCGGAATTGAAATAACCACATTCATGCCGGCAACGTCGTTGCGGGCAAGAAACTGCTCAAGGGCGGTATTGACGGCCTGGTCTCGCTCGCCCGGTCCCAGTTGGGTCAGTACCTGGGGATACTCAATGATCTCGAACGCTTCAATGCGAATTTCCTCCTCAGCGCCGGTAAGTTTCAACGCCTTCAGGGCGCACTGCCCGATGTCAATACCCCATACACTTCCAGTCGAAGCCATGTTTCAGCCCTCTTATTGTTTAGCCGGTACGGCGACTATCGACTATAGTACCTGCTTTCCCCGATCTTCGATCTTTCTCAAATAAACCGGGTCGGTACCTATTTCTCCAGTCATTTTCATCGTAACGTCATCATAAGCAGCCCGTCATCCTCCGTCAACGACAAATAATTGGTAACCGTCCTGCTTTCCCCGTCCCGGTTTCCCCGGTTTCCGGTTTCCTTCCCCGGGTTTCCCGGTTTCCCCAGCCCAGGCTTGTCAGCACCAGCGGCCCGCACCGCCACAAGACGGGCAGACTTGGCGGAGCCTGCCGCCGTCAGGCCACGGCACGCCTGCCGTGCCAGGGTAGCCCGGAAGGAACATCACCCCCCATATTTCGCAAACACAAAACGGTTTGCGTACCCTGTTTCCCCCGACCGTCTGGCCTGTGTTCCCCGTTATTCCTTCTTCGGTAGCGGGGCAACTTTGTGGCCTGTGTCTTTTACGCGTTTTCTTACACGAACGACCGGCCGCGGTTCGGACACCTTGAACTCCAAGTCGGTAACTTTCAACGTGAATTCGGTGCCGGTTTTCGGCGCACCCAAAGGATAGACCTCGGTCTCCACTTTCGCCATGTAGATCCCAGGAAGCGTTAGATCAAACAGAAGCGAAAGATTAAGAGTCGCAGAGTACGATTCACCTGGTTTAATTGGCTGTGGGGTGAATCCAAAGAAATCCTCAGGTTTCTTCTTTCCGCAGTGCTGCTCGCCGAACCTGGTAAATGGAACCTTCTTGCCGTTTTGTTCAACTACTTTTATTCTAAAATCAACATAGGGCATACCCAAAGGTCCGTGGTCAACTACCTTTGCCCCTCTATTGGTAACGGTCATTTCCAGCAGCATGTGCTCACCGGCTACCTGCTTCTGTTTAATCTTAAGCGCGAGCTCGACATCATTCTTCAGGTTTTTCTTCACTGTGTATTCCTTCAGCACCTTTGGTACCTTCGGAACCGGGATTTTTACTGTTTTCTTTTTTTCGGCCAAAAGGATACCCACGCCCACCATACAAAATGCGGCCACAATTGATACGTATCTCATTTTGATTCTCCTTAAATCAATGTTCGTCCATCTACTCATTATCTCGGACGGCTACAGCACCTTTACCGTCTGCGTATCCTCCCACTGTCGCTTCAGCCGTAGCGTCTGAGCCGCCGCCGCCCGTTATAGGGAATTAAGGGGACGGAGCACTTAATTGTCCTTTCTTCTGCTTTTGCTTCTTGGTTTTGGGGCCTGGTTTTCTTTTCGTCAAGGCCCGTCCCAGCCCAGGGCTTCCAAGTGTTCGATGAATGCGGGCGTCCCGCAGGCACTGCCGGTCTTCCCATATTCCAATGCAGCCGAAACTACCACAGAAAACAGCCTTCGTCAAGATAATTAAGCGCTCCGTCCCCTTAATTCAAGCGCTCCGTCCCCTTAATTCCAAAACGGTTTGCGTACCCTGGTTCCCGGCCACGCCTACTTGGCTTCCGAAGGCTGTGTTGTTGATTTGCCTTCCGCCGGTTGTGTTGTCGGTTTTGGTTTCGCGGGCTGGGTTGTGATTATTCGCGGGATAAGGTCGTCGGGCATTTTCTTCTTTTCCACAGCGTTCAGTATTTTC
The DNA here is from genome assembly GCA_030642005.1 of Planctomycetales bacterium. Taxonomy (GTDB): domain Bacteria; phylum Planctomycetota; class Phycisphaerae; order SM23-33; family SM23-33; genus JAUWNJ01. The sequence continues at coordinate 2,891 of DAOWOP010000081.1, read as the reverse complement.
GCCCGCACTGCTGCCTCTTTGACATACTTCTTAAGGAATACTTCCAGCTCCGCCTTTGCGGCCGGAGGGTGTATGTAAGCTTGGATGATGTACCTATGTGCATGCGGTATAAAGAACTTCTTGAGCTGACGGGCCTCATACTGCTGGTTATACCTCTCGACCTTCCTGCGGTTGGTTTCTATGGCCGCCTCGTATTGGGCGCGGAGTTTTGGATCTTTGATATGTTTGGGGGACATCCCCGCCACGCCAGATACTCCTGGTGGAAGCATGACGTTCCCAGAGGTAAAGTCGGCCTTCTTCGGATCCCATTTCGGATCAATGGTGTCATGCAGGCGTTTATACGCGCGAAACCAGTGTTTCATCTGTTCGGTACGCTGCCGCGCCCAGGCCTTGCCCTTGACAGCGTTGTGCGAGTGCAAATCGGCCTGTAAATGTACTACCAGTTTTAGTTCGATCTCGATTGGAAGTTCATCCGCTGCTTGCAACGCCAATATGGCGTACTTTTGGGCAAGTACCTTCTTTCTTTGCCAATTGACGAAGGGTTCAGATGCGAATCGGTTCACGATCTCCAACATTAACCGTCCATAGAGTTTCTTGTCTTTCTCTGGCTTATTCCATTTAGCCTGGATTTTCGCCGCTGCTTTTTCCAGACCGTCCAAATCCTTTGTCTTGGCCAGGGCTTGGACGCACTGCTTGTCTTTGAGAAAGGCAATCTTCTCGGCATCTACTTTTTCCGGGGCTGCGGCCATTGCGTTTGTCACTATAACAATGCAACTCATCAAAGCAAGCAATCCAAATGAACAGTTTTTCTTCAACATGTCGTATCCTTTCATTGCTTAGAGGGTTTCTGGTCAACCTTTCCATTCACCAACCTTGGCTAGCATTGCTGTGATTGTTTTGATAGGTCGGCGTATTATCTTTCTTTACGGTGGCGTCCCCATTGGCTGCCACAGTGTGGTCATGGTCAATCGTCGTGATCTGGTGCGAGGTTGTTCCATTGTCCGTGGTGTACAACCAGGGGAGACTCCACTTGAATGTTCCCGGCGTATATGGGAGGGGGGTAGGGTTTAACGATCCATACGCGTAGTCACCGTTTGGGCGATTAACTTTACAGCCATTTGTGATATTTCCGGTACCGACACTGAACCATGTGCCCCACGCTGGGTGATTCAGACCTTGACAACCAGCAGGGTCCGTAAACCAGCCCGTGGTAACTGCATTGCATGAACCTTCTTTGAATTTGATACGTGAGAATGAAACGTCTTTCGGATCAAGGTAAAAGTCTGTATTCACACCAATTGAGAACGTGTTTATGACATGCCAAATGTTTGAGGCAGCCCTCTTGACACATCTGCCCCCGGTCGGCTTAGTTACCGTAAATGCCATATCGACATAACGGTCCTTGGAGGGACCGGACTTCACAGTCAGTCTCAGGGTAACGTTGGAGTTCGTGGCCGGTGCGGTGTAAGTTCCGAGTCCAGTGAGTCCCCAGTTATCTATGGTGCCTTCCCCTGCAACTTTGCTCCAGAGTAAATTGCCCATCTGCCCAGCGGTGACACCTGTGGGATTGACGGTGAAGTATAAATTCACCACCTCAGCTACGCCGTAGGTCGTCGTGGCTCTCCCGGGAAAATAGTTCACAGCCACATGATATCCCGTCAACTCATACACGATCACGTTGACGGTTACGGTGTTGCCGCACTTTGCGGTGACTGTTTTGAAATCGGTCGTGTTTGAAGACTTAGTATTGAACGTGACAGCCTTCGTCGAGCCGGTACCCGTGGCGCCTGCGGTGCCGCCCCACACCGGCTTGCCGTTGGGCCAGGAGGCGGCAGCAGGGGCGGGAATCGCCTTAAATGTAACCGTCGTCCCCTGCATAACGTAAAGCGTGCCGCTTATGTCAACCCAGTTCGCCCCGCTTTGATACTGGACCTTATCGACCTTGACAACCGTAACCGTGTCGGTTTTGGTGTCAAGGGTGTTTTCATCTGTATCTTTCAATGTCGCGGTAACCGTAACGTCTGCGGCGGCACTGCTTTCCGTGATTCCCTCCACCCAGAAGTTCTTGTTACGGTCCGCAACATCAAGCCATGTCACAATATTATAGCCTTCGTCGCGAAACCTTACCTCGCCACCCCCATTCGAACTTTCAAGGTAAATCTTGCCTTCGGTCGTCCCGGTTACTTCAAAGGTCAGAGGCAGGTAGTCGCTCTGATCTCCGCTCTTTGCTACATAGTCACCTTCGACATCCACCTCAATTGTACAAGCATCCGCCGTGTTGCAGACGAGCAGAACGAACAGTACCGCAAGACCGACCCAAACCCGATTTCCCATAATTCGCATCTTGTTTCTCCCTTACTTGTGCTTGTACGATTCCGGAAATAAGAAAACCAACCGGCTCATTGCTCTATCTGCTCAAGTTGAGCGAGGAACTCCTTTTCCCGCTCCCCGAAATACTTGGCCCACCTGAGGTAAATTTTCTTGCGCTTTTCGTCTTCCGTCCGCTTAGCCAGATTATCCAGATGTGCCGCTCGTCTGCGCACCAAAGATACTCTCATCGTGAGGTATTTGACCTCGCTTTCGATGTGTTCGGCGCAGAGGGCCTCGATGGCTGCGGCTGTCTGGGCGTCGGTGAATCTTTTAGCAGCCGAGTTGAGGAATACGGCGCCTTCGGCGTACTTATGGGCAGCCGCGTAACCGAGGGCAAGTTGCTCGATCGCGGCGATTCGCAGCGATGACGACTTGGCCACATCGAGAACCTGCTCCAGCCAATTCTTGCCACGTAGAGGAGACCTCTGGGAAGGGATGATCGATTCAGCCCAGGCCCGTGCGATCAGCCAGCGGGCCTTGGTGTCGCCGGAGATGCCTGGCGCGGCTATTTTGCCGTCCAG
>DAOWOP010000105.1 GCA_030642005.1 Planctomycetales bacterium | reverse complement strand
CCCAGAAGTCCAGCCGGAGTCGTTCGACCGCCGGCAGCAAGTCTGCCAGCGGGACGAGCAGGACCACGAGCACGGCCCAGAAGTCCAGCCGGAGTCGTTCGACCGCCGGCAGCAAGTCTGCCAGCGGGACGAGCAGGACCAAGACCACGGCCCAGAAGTCCAGCCGGAGTCGTTCGACCGCCGGCAGCAAGTCTGCCAGCGGGACGGGCAGGACCAAGACCACGGCCCAGAAGTCCAGCCGGAGTCGTTCGACCACCGGCAGCAGGTCTGCCAGCGGGACAGGCAGGACCACGATCACGGCCCAGAGGTCTAGCCGGAGTCGTTCGACCGCTGGCAGCAGGTCTGCTCACGGGAGAAGCGCTGCCAGGATACGCAAGGTCGCCTGACCGCAGCGATTTCAAAAAGTGGGAATAGCCCAGGGGCTCCGAATCGATCCGGAGCCCCTGGCTTTTTAACATAAGGGTAGAATTTTCCTCATCCCGCCCACAGATTTGGTTTGGAATTGTTTTTACGACAGCCGTATCCCGCACCGGCGGATCGGGCAACCCGACAAATTTGCGTTGTCCTGCTAACCGGGCATGGTTGTCGGGGTGGGTCGCCTGGCTGCCGACAACGCCTTTTCGATTGTCGCCGTCAGGTTCCTTCGAGCGTTGTCGGAAACGACCTTCCCGTCTTTGCCGATTACCCAGATGCTGGGGATGCCGCCGATGCCGTACTTGCGGGCGGTCGGGTCATCCCAGCCCTTGCCGCTGTAAGTTATTATCCAGCCTATTTGATTCGTCGTTACGAACGCCCTGAGCCGTCGCGGGTCTTTATCAAGACTGATGCCGACTATCTCCATGCCCTGCGATTTATACTTGGCGTACAACGATTTCAGGTAGGGTGTGGCCTCGACGCAAGGACCGCACTCGGTGGCCCAGAAGTCGATTACGACTACCTTGCCCCGCAGGTCGTCCGGCAGGGTCAGTTTCATTCCGTTGAGTTTCGTCAGCGTCGCGGTGAACGGTTTACCGACATCAGCGCTTTTGCCCAGTTGCCGGAGGATGCGTCTGGCCCGCGGATGGTCTGAATAATCCTTCACGAGTTTTTGCAGCAGTTCGTCGAAGACTTTCTGATTTTCGAGAATCTTGCCTATTTGCATACCGGTCGTGATCGCATCGACGGCCTGGTCGGTCTTGGCGTAGCGCTGCGTGAATTGCAGGATCATTTTGGTGGTATCGACAGGCGCAGGCTTTGTCGCCGGTGTGGTCGTAGCGGCGCTGACAGGTTTGAGTCTCATCAGCAGAAGGTGCGCGTCGGCGTGAAGTTTGAACCGGCCCGGAGCATCCGAAGCGATGATCCTGCCGACGATTTCTTTCGCCCGCTCGACCATTGCCGGGGAGTTGTTAATTCGCGCCAGTTGAATGGCCGCAACGACACCTATCATTCTGGCCTCGTGAATTTCCTTGGCCTTGGGATACTTCTGCTCCATTTCGGCCAGGACCACCAGGGCTTTGGGAAGGCGCTGCTTCAATGCAAAGGCGGAATAACCCCTGTCCATCAGCGATTTCATCTTCGCCAATTCAGCGGCGGCTGCGCCGGCAGGCTGCGTTACCGGCAGGGTCGTCGGCTTCTGCCCGGAGCAAAAAGCCGCGAAAACCAATCCCGTCAGGGCCAAAATGCAAACGTTTCGTTTCATCGTAAGTTTCCTTTCAAGAGGCGGTGAGTATAAACAATGCCCGTTGCGAATACCAGTGGCGGATTGCGGACTTGTCACGGCGTCCAGGCTACGGCAGGCTACGCCCTGACGAGAGCCTTTGGCGAAGCCGGATTGCGGATTTCTTTTTTTCTAGTCCCTGGTCCCTGATTCCTGGTCCCTGTCTTCCCGGCGTTGTCAAATCCCTGCTGCCGACATATCGTGTACGTTCGTGGATACCGAAAGGAACGAAAGCGGAAGGTTTCCGGCATGGATTCCGGCGGTGGTGCTGGTCGGCGTGGTGACGGCGGCGCTCGGCGTGGCGCTTGGCTCAATGCCGGACTTTGCCGGCGCGATGGTAGTGATCCTGACCGACGGGGTCATAGCGCTGCTGGTGCTGGCGTCGGCCGGGGGGTTCGGGTGGGCGGTCCTGCGGTTTTTCAGGCCCAGGCGATCGCCGACTCGTGCTTCGCAGCGCCCCGTCCTCCGCAGTAGCACTGCTACGGAGGATGGAAGCGCCGCTTCGCAGAGTAGTACGCTCTTGTGCCTTGCGACGGCCGGGGCAATCGGGCTTTGGATGCTCTCGACGGCGGTGCTTCTCGTCGGTTCGTGCGCGGGCGGACTCCTGACGATGCACTTCTGGTGGCCCGTGGTCGGTGCGGGTGTGGTTTTAGCGGTAGCTCAGGCTTGGCGCCCGCTCAAGGCGCTGAAACCGCGCCGAAGGTTCACTGCCGGCAGTCTCCTTTGGATACTCCCGGCGATGGCGGCGGGGCTTTGGCTGGCCGGAGCGGTCATGCCGCCGGGCTGGCTTGGCAACCTGACAATGGATTCCTACGATGTGCTGGAGTATCACCTCCAGGTGCCACGCGAGTATTATCACGCCGGGCGGGTCGCCACGCTGAACCACAACGTCTATAGCCACTATCCGCTCGGAGCCGAGATGCTGTTGCTGCTGGGGATGTGTCTTCGCGGCGGCCCATACGAGGGGATGTACTTGGCCAAACTGATGCCCGGCTTGTTCGGCGTGGTGATGATAGCGGGCGTTTATGGCGGCATAGGTTCCGTCAGGGATGCTGCGCATTCAAAAACCCGCTCACGGGCGGCGGCGGTGCTGCTGGCGACTTCGCCGTGGGTGATTTACCTGTCGGGACTGGCGATGGTCGAGCCGGCACAGTTCTGCTGTCTGGCCCTGGCGCTGTTGTGGCTTCGGCAGTGGCTGGAAAAACCGTCGGCGCGGACGGCGGTTATTATCGGTGCGATGCTCGGAGCGGCCTGTGCGGTGAAGTACCTCAGCGTCGGCCTGGTCGCCGGGCCTGTGCTTGCAGTAATGCTGATTGCCTGCCTGCTGCGCCACGGACGGCTAACAATCTGTAATATCCAAAATGATGGGTGCCATGCCCTCACCCGTCTTCGGGTGTGGGCATGTTTACGCCCTTCGCTGCGCTACGGGCGAAAACATGGCACCCTGCAAAACAGGTGTTACAGAGTATTCGCCCATGTCGCACTATCCGGTGTCGTGGCGGTCATATTGTTTTCGCCCTGGCTGATTCGCAACACCGCCGCTACCGGCAACCCGGTCTTCCCGCTGGCAACGAAAATATTTGGGCAGGGACATTTTTCCGACGAATCCGCCGCCCGATGGCGCGACGGACACGCGCCGGCCCACCACCCGCCCGTTCCGAAACCGCCGGATTACAAACCGCCGAAGCGACAGGACTCCCGTTCGGAGAGGTTGTTTGCTTTTCTGTCGGGTCAAAAACCCTACGCCACGCAGCCGTCGCCGGGACCGCTCGTGCTGTTGCTGGCGGTCGTAACGGTTCTTGTGATGTTTCTCCGGTTTCGAATGTCGCAGCCGTGGGAGTGGGCGGTGTTGGGCGTGCTGGCGATCCAGATGCTCGTGTGGGCGTTTTTCACGCGCGACATGCCGGCGCGATTCATCGCGCTGGCGGTCGTGCCGATTTCGCTGCTGGCTGCCGGAGGACTGGGGCGATTGTCTTCCGGCGGGTCGATACGATCAACCTTGGCTGTGGCGCTTCTGGTCGCGGCGGCCGGATGGGGCCTTGCCTCGGCCTGGAATTACTTTCACGACCCCGCCCAGAATAACTTTCACGACCCCGACCGGCGACACCGTTTGGGGCCGGTCAAGTTACCGGCCCCGACAATGCTCATCGGCGAGGCGCGGGCGTTCTATTTTCCCTCCGGCACCGTCTATGCGACCGTCTTTGACGAGCACCCGCTCGTTGGCATCCTCCGCCGGAGCGATTCGCCCGGCGAGGTTGCCGACGAGATTCGCCGGATGGGCATCACGCATGTGTTCGTGTCATGGTCGGAGATAGACCGCCTGTCGCATTCCTACGGCTGGCCTGCGGAGATGTCCCCCGCGCGCCTGCGGGAAACATTTTCGCCCTGGAAGGTCGTCGAAGAATTATCGACGGACCAGCCTGTGTTCACGCTCTATACGCTGGAACGATAACCCGCCTTGCCGGACTAAAGTTGCCTTGCGAGCCGCGACCGCCAGGGAGCGGTCATTTGGCGATCATCGATTTGCGATTAAAGAACAGCAAGCTGTGCACGATTGTTCTTGACCGTTGTTGTGATTTGGTTACCCTGTTGGGCATTGCAAGGATAAATCATGGATGACTTTTACAAGCAGATGCAGCAATTCACTGCGGTTGGCGCTGTTACTCAAAGCACAGTACGTGGTCTAAAGAAAAAGGGGATTCTTTCCAAGATTCGAGGGTATCTTGCGCGAATCGACCTCAATGGCGTTCCTAAGCAAAATGCCGATGAATTTGGAAAGTGGTTGAACCGGTGGACGAACTATATCAAAAAGAAATGTAAATGTTCGTGGGGAACGGCCCGCAAAGCCGTCAATCTCTTTCTCCGTGCCTGCTTTTATAACCACTACCTCCGTAGGAAATACGGCCTTGGAAAAGTCGAGAAATGGCTTGAGATACCGCTCGATAATTTTGTGGCAAAACACTTCAAGCAGCACAATAAAAACTTGAAGTGGAGTGGGATTCTTAATCTCGATGCCAAAGAGAGTGGGAAGTTCCAGGAATATTCAAAAGAATATGCAAGGAAATATGCGCAATCCTTTGTTCATCGGGCCAAGGTGCATTTGGACATTTACATCGGGCCCTCGGCACATCTTAAATCGCCAATCGGCAATCGAAAATCTAAAATCAAATAAACCGCTCCCTAGCGGTCGCGGCTCGCAAGGTTCACGTCCGCCATTTCATTTCCGCCACAGAACCGAGTACAATTCCGGGTCTATGTTGAGACGGGTAACATTATTGCTGGCGTGCGCTTGCCTGACCGGTTGCACAGTGCGCGACCCCGGCCGGCTTTGGGCTGCCGGGGACATGGTCCATCTGACCGAGCGGACGGCGGCGGATAAGACAGACCGGATATGGGACGCCGGTTCGCGGACGGTGAATCTTTTTTCCGCCGCCAACGAGACCGTCAGTTTCCAGTTGGTTCTGGACGCGCCGCCGACCGGTCTGGCCGAGGTGCAGGTAGCCGTCGGTCCGCTGTCCGGGCCTGGCCGGTGTAAGATCAGCGCCGGCAATATCAAATTGTTTCGGATGCTCCCGGTGGCGATAGAGCGTTATCCGGCCTGGTATCTCCGCCTGGCCGACGCGCCGATCAAGCCGGCTCGTTTCTACGACGCGCTGGCGCCGATCGGGTCGGAGGAATCCTTCGAGGTCGGCCCCAATGAGCGACTGGCCGTCTGGGTGGACGTTGCCGTGCCGCGCGACGCCCTGCCGGGCCATTACGTCGGCGCTGTTACGGTGCTGACCGACAAGGGCGCGATGCGAACGAAGGTGGCGCTGAAGGTGTACGACTTCGTCCTGCCGGACGCCCGTCCCGTCGCGTGCATCGGCGGCTTCAGTTACGAGACGATTTTTTCGACCTTCGGCGGGTCCGTGCCTGTCCGTCTGGACGCGGCGCGAAAGGACATCCGCGCCGGCCTGACGATCATCCGCCGGCTGATGTGCCTGGCGCACGAGCACCGCATCGACCTGTTCGACAAGTCGATCCATCCGGGCATCAAGCGCGACGCTGCCGGGGCGGTGGCGCTTCGGTGGGACGACTACGACAACATCGTCAAGCCGTACCTTGACGGGACGGCCTTCGCCGACCGCATCGGCGTAGCCGCCTGGCCTGCGCCTTTCCGGGCGGCAGGACGCGCCGGCTGGCCTAAGCCGATAAATTACGGCGGCGCCGACACCGACGCCTACCGCAAGACCGCTTCGTCCGTCCTGTCCGAGACGGTAAAGCATTTCGAGGCCCTTGGTTTCGGCGACCGCCTGTTCGTCTGGCCGAGAACCGATACGAGCGGTCATCGGGCATACGAGCGCTACGCTGCCCTTGCGCGTCTGGTGCGTTCGGCCGGGCCTGAAGTACCGATTTTGACCGAACTTCCTCCATCCCCGCCCGCCCGCACCGGCTGGAAGAGACCGAAGGACTTCGCCTCGCTGGCCGACATGTACGCCCCGCCGGCGCATCTGATTGACCCGACCGAAGCGAAGCGTCTGGTTGGTCAAAGTCATCTTCTTGCCGGGCTTTGGCTGCGTCCGGGCCGACCGCCGTATCTGGGCTCCTGCGGTGTGCTCGGCTCGCCCGCCGACGTCCGCGCTCTGGCGTGGGTGGCGATGAAATACGATTGCCCCGGCATCTTCCTGCCCGAAGTGCTCAATTTCTCGAAGCAGGCCGGCCGCGGCGAAGAACGCCTGTTCTATCCCGGGAAAGATGCGCTCGGCGATACCGTGCTGCCTTCGGTGCGCCTCAAGCGCCTCCGCCGCGGATTGCAGGATGCAGCCTATCTCTGGCTGCTCCGCCAGAGGAACAAAAAAGCGGTCGGGCGGATAATGATCGACACAATGGTCCACTACGCCTGCCTGGACGCCGCCGGGGACCATTACCTCGACGCCCGCCTGGACGGGTGGGTCGCCGACGGGCAAATCTGGACGGCCGCTCGCAGGCTCCTGGCCGAAGAAGTCCTCTCGGCGGTGCATCCCGAGAAGGTTTCCAGACGACAACTCCTGGCTGAACAACTCGCCTGGAAGCAACTCCAGCAGCGCGCCTGCCGGGTCCGCATCGAGCGAATTCGCTCGCGAGTGGACATGCTCGCCGGGGGGCGATTTCGCGCCGTCATCCGGGTCGAACTTTACAACCAGCGGACTCACCCGGTCGATGTCCAACTGCGCATCGCCGATCTGCCCGCCGGCTGGAAACCGATAACCGACCGGATTGCCCGCCGCCTGGCCGGAAACGAACTTACCGTAGTCGAACTGTCCGCCGAAGGCAGCGGCATCCCCACCGGCCCGGACGCGAAAATGAGCATCCCATTGGTGCTGACCACCGCCTTGCGTCAGAGGATCGAGATTCCCGCCCGCGTTCCGTTCATCCGTGCCGGCCTCGCCGGCGGCGACATCGCCATCGACGCCGACCTCGGCGACTGGTCCCTGTGCCGCGGCAACACCGCCGGCGACTTTGTCCTGCTGGGCCGCCGAGGACGCCGAGGCAGCCGACTCGCCCGGCGGCAAACGGCGGTCTTCGTCGCACGCGACGAGCGGAACCTCTACCTGGCATTCCGCTGCGACGAGCCGGAAATGAGCAAAATCCACGCCCGCGCCGATAACATCGTCCGATACGAGCAGTTCCTCGCCGCCGGCGAAGACCTGGTGGAGGTGATTATCGATCCGGGCCGGAAAGCAAAAAGCGCCGCCGACCTGTATCACCTTGTGGTAAAGTGCAACGGCGTGGTGCTTGCCGAGCGAGGCGTCGGCGCTGAGCCGGAGCGAGTCAGGCCCTGGCCGGTAAGGGTGCGGTCGGCCGTCGCAAGGGGCGAAAAACTCTGGGTCGTCGAAGTGGCGATCCCGCTGGAAGCCTTCGGCCAGGCCGGAGTATCGCCGATCTGGGGCGTCAATTTCACACGATTCGCCACCGCAGAGTCCGAAGCATCCAGTTGGGCCGGCGCGGCGAGATACTTCTACAGCCCGGATAACCTGGGCACAATTTATCTCGCTCCCAAAAATAAATGACCAATGACCAATCAATTTATCCTCCGGAAATGAAAAGAACCTTCAAAACTCCACCTAATCTTCCCGCTCTTTGTTTTTTCGGGATAGTGATAGTGTCGCTCGCCGTCGGCATCTGGTATCTCAATCGCGATTCCGGTGTGCCGGTGCGTCTGTCCAGTCGTCCGACCGGCATCATGGGTACGGAGTGCGAACTGGCGGCTGTTGCGCCAAGGTCGGCGGCCGAGCGAGCGCTGGAGTCGGCCGAGTCGGCCTTGCGCAACGTCGAAGCCGGCATGAGCGTTCACATCGAAGCCTCGGAACTGTCGAAACTCAACAAAGCCCCCGCCGCCGGGCCGATACCGCTTTCGCCGGAGTTGATGAAGGCGCTCTCCGCCGCCGGGCAATTCCACAAGCAGACCGACGGGGCGTTTGACGTTACCTGTTACCCGTTGATTCGGCTCTGGAAGCGATGCAAGGCCAAAGGTCGGGAACCGACCGGGCAGGAACTCGCCGATACTCTCAAGCGAGTTGGGATGAAGCATCTGCGAATCGCTCCTGACGGTATAACGAAACTCACCGACGGTGTGATGGTCGATCTCGGCGGGATCGCAAAGGGCTGCGGCATCGACCGTGCAATCGAGGCGATGATCGAGGCGGGCGTCGTCGGCGGGATGGTCAACGTCGGCGGGGACCTGCGATGCTTCGGCGGCAGCGGCGAAGGCGGGTCCTGGCCGGTCAAGATTCGCCACCCGTTCGACAGGACTCGCATCTGCGCGACGCTGTCGGTAACGGACGCCGCCGTCGCGACAAGCGGGGACTACCACCGATATTTCGAAATCGCCGGCAAGCGATACAGTCATATCGTCGATCCCCGCACGGGCGGGGCTTTGCCGGCAGGGCACGCTCCGTCGGTAACGGTCGTCTCCCTGCCGGTCGGCGATGCCCCACCCAGCGCCGCCGCCGCTGACGCCTGGGCCACAGCCATCAGCGTCCTTGGTCCGGGCCGAATCGAACTGATCGACAGGCATCCCGGCCTGGAGGCCATGATCATCACCGGCTCGCCGGAAAAACACGAAATCCACATGAGCAAGGGATTCACGGCACTGCTGAAACCGCCTGCGCAAATCAAACTGGACTGACACGGAAAGAAACGGAAAGATTCGGAACAATACGGAACGAATGGGAACCATTCGGAACGAAACGGAACGATT
>DAOWOP010000253.1 GCA_030642005.1 Planctomycetales bacterium | reverse complement strand
TCCGACTCGTTCAGAAATACACACCCAAACTCACAGGTCCGGAACTGTAAGGGCAGGGCATAAAAGCGTAGCGGAAAAAAAGAGGTGTGTGACTGATTTTTCCGGCGATTTTTTCAAGGTGGTGTTATCGGGACAGGTTCACCTTTTTTCTGAATATTGAATATTGAACAGAGAATTTTGAATTTTGAAGTGAAAAGAAGAAAAAGAAGATAAACGAAACCCAAGGCGTGGATTCAGAGTCTTTTTTTTCTGTTACTTCGAAATTCGAAATTCTCTGTTCAATATTCAATATTCTCTTTACCACGATAAAGGTAAGCCTGCCTGCTTAATCTGTCAGTTGCACAGAAGCCAGAAAATCCGGGCACACAAAAAAAGAGGTCGGGAGCCTTTTTCAACTTAATATTTTTCCATTGCTGTGCCGATATATCTGATAGTTGTGGTATAATAAATATTGAAATTGCCTCTGCCGTGCGCGACAGGGGAGGATAATTGAAAGAACCGACAGCCCTATTCGGGGCGGTGACGTCCGTGCCAGGCCATGTGCCTGCATAGCAACCGCCCACCTAAACATAGAGGGTTCTTTCTTAAGCCTTCCCATCGGTATTTTGGTGGAGGCTTTTTTTTGCGCATTTTACCTGCTGTTTTGTTATACTATGGGTGGAAGCCATTTGGGCTTTTTCAGGGATGTTCGTCCCATGTCGTATTGGCCTTTCATGTTTGCATTGTTGCGGGGTTATGGCGATGACGTTGAGACGAGTGAAATGTCCGAATTGCGGCGGTACCCTGTCGTTGCCGGCTGATGTTCGCGATTGCGCCGTCCGCTGTGGACTCTGTCGGGAAACTTTCCGCTTGCCGAAGGATGTCCCCGTCCCGGAAGACACGATTTTCGGCTGGCTGCATCGCCCTGATGAGGACGGAGATGAACGTGCCAGCACGCTTATGCCGCTGTCTGGTAAAGCGTCTCGCAAGACGGACCATGCCGCTTCATCCGAAACCGGTCAGAGCAAAATAAGGCTCGTTTCACTGGAACGTAGCGGAGCGATATTTGAATTCCCAGCCGAGTACCTCCGCCAGGCGAAATTCCGCTGCTCGATTCCCCGCGTTTGCATCCACTGCCTCGGTCGGGTGCATCTGTCGGCCCACCTGATTATCTTCGCACCGCAACTGCGTGACAGCATTTCACTCGAAGCCGAGCATAAAGCCGGCCAACTGACCATTCCGCAGGAACGCCTCAGCGGGCTGACCGGCGAGGAAATGCTCCAGCACCTGCCGGAGATTCCCAACGTTCCGGCGCCGGCCAATCTGCCGATGCCCTACTGGGTTTGCGACCTGTGCAGCGGTGCCGGCGCGATTTCCGGGCAGATAAAGGTCGATCAGGCCAGCGGGCATGGGCACTGCCGGTTGTTTATGCGACACCTTCAGGTGGCGGCCAGTTTCCTCGGCGCTGTGGCCGGAACGCACAGCCAGGATTTCGCCAGGTTTGTCGAGTTCGCCAAGCGAGCAAAGAAAGATCGCTGGGATGCGCTTCCGACGGTCGTCCGCCACCGTCTGGAGCAGTGGTTCAGGCCCGCCGACGACGAACGATTCATCGCCTACATCCCGGACCGCAACCGTGCGAGGACCGAAGACGGTATGGCCGGGGTGATTATCTCCACCCGTCGGCTGATATATCGCCGCCCGCCAATTCACCATGAACTCTCGTCGGACAGCACGGTAACGCTCCAGGTGCGCACCTCCAAGGGAAAGGAAATCGCTACCATCTCCTCGGCCGAGGGCTTCAAGTCACGTCCGATCACACTCGACCGTGAGGGTAAAATGGCATTGCAAAAGGCGCTCTCGGAGGGGAAATTCAAGGCCGCCTGGCGATGACGTGAACATTCAGCGTGTATTTCCGTCCCACCAGTATGTAAATTACCTGCTCGGGAAAGTCGATAGTTACTCCCGTAGAATAATAACCAACCGTTTGTAATTTACCCGTACAAAAGGAGCCTTCGAAGGTGGTGCAACAACTGATTGAGAAGATTCGTTCGGGCAAGGCCGTTATCGGTGTCGTCGGCCTTGGGTATGTAGGCCTGCCGCTCGTGCGTGAATTCACCCGTGCCGGCGCAAGGGTCATCGGCTTTGACGTCGATGCCGCAAAAGTCAAAAGCCTGCGGGCGGGACGCAGTTACATCGAGCACATCGGCTCATCCGTCGTCGCCGAGATGGTCCGCACGAAGCGCTTCAGCGCTACGCTGGACTTCAAACGGCTCAGCGAGCCGGACTGCATCCTGATATGCGTTCCGACGCCGCTGACGAAGATGCGCGAGCCTGACATGACCTATGTCCGCGCCACCGCCGAAGCCATCGCCGAAAGGCTGCGAAAAGAGCAACTCGTCGTGCTTGAATCGACCACCTATCCCGGCACGACGAAAGAAGTTATGCTGCCCATACTGGAAAAATCCGGGCTGAAGGTCGGTAAGGATTTCTACCTGGCCTTCTCGCCCGAGCGCGAGGACCCGGGCCGAAAAGATTACTCCACAAAGACAATTCCCAAGATCGTCGGCGGCTACGACAATGATTCACTGGCGGCGGCAGTGGCGTGTTACGAGTGGGCCATTGATACCGTCGTGCCGGTCTCCAGTTGCGAAGCGGCCGAGGCCTCGAAAATACTCGAAAACACCTACCGCTGCGTGAACATCGCACTGGTTAACGAACTGAAGATGCTCTTCGACCGGATGGGCATCGACGTATGGGAGGTCGTCCGCGCCGCATCGACCAAGCCGTTCGGTTTTACGGCGTTTTATCCGGGGCCTGGGCTGGGCGGGCACTGCATTCCGATCGACCCGTTCTACCTGTCGTGGAAGGCCCGACAGTACGGTTTGGCGACGCGATTTATCGAACTGGCAGGCGAGGTCAACGTCGGTATGCCCCAGTTCGTCATCAACAAACTCATGTACTCGCTGAACTGGCGGGAAAAGGCCCTGAAAGGCGCGAAGATTCTCGTCCTCGGCCTGGCCTATAAGAAGGACATCGACGACGTCCGCGAAAGCCCCTCGCTGGAGTTAATCGAATTGCTGCGATACCGCGGGGCCAAGGTTGATTACAACGACCCGCACGTGCCGCAAACGCACAAGATGCGCGAGCATGACCTGAAAATGACCTCCAAAAAAATCTCCGCCGTGATGCTGAAGCGTTACGATGCCGTCCTGATCGCCACGGACCACAGTGAATACGACTACCAGTTCATCGTCGATAACGCCCAACTGGTGATCGACAC
>DAOWOP010000175.1 GCA_030642005.1 Planctomycetales bacterium | reverse complement strand
GCGCGCGCAAACGTGAACGGATAGATTTTCATGAACGCATCAGAAAAGCCGACGGATAGCTATCCGTCGGTTTTTTTGTGGGTGTCCTGACGTAGAGGAATGGTGCATTCTGGAGACGTTGTTTGTTTTCGTGGCAAGCACCCACAACCTGCGCTACGCTCCGGTTGAAGGTGGCACCCACCATCAACTATACTTGCCCCGGCCACCCGCCGGCATGAAGGTCCAGGACATCAAGAGGCTCAAGGACCTCGAGAAGGAAAACGTCCGCCTCAAGAAGGTTGTCGCAGAGTTGACACTGGACAAGGAGATTCTCAAAGAGGCACTTGAGGGAAAATAACTTCCCCGGCGCAGAGACGAACAGCCGTAGATCGTGTTCTCAAGAAGAAGCACGTCTCTGAGCGTCGGGCATGCAGGATATTGGGGCAGGCCAGGTCAACCCAGCGATACGTTCGCAGGGAAAGAGATGATGAAAGGCCGCTGGTGGCAAGGATGTTGGATTTATCCAGGCGACACCCTCGTTATGGGTATCGCAGAATTACGGCTTTGCTTCGAGGCGAAGGCCGGCGTGTGAATCGCAAGCGAGTGTATCGGTTGTGGAGACGTGAAGGGCTGAAAGTGGTTGTAAAACAAAGGAAAAAGCGGCGTTTGGGCAGCAGCGACAACAGCGTGGTTCGCCGGAAGGTCGAGCATATCAATCACGTCTGGAGTTACGATTTTGTGATGGATCAGACCGAGAATGGTCGGCGGCTGAAGTTTTTGCCGGTGCTGGATGAGTACACGCGTGAATGCCTGACGTTGGAGGTTGCTCGGAACATGAAGGCCAAGGACGTGAAGGAGGTATTGGAGCATCTGTTTATAGTGCGTGGTGTGCCGGAGTATATCCGCAGCGACAATGGTTCGGAGTTCATTGCTGATGTTATTAAGGCGTGGCTGGCTGACATCGGCGTCAAGACGCTGTACATTGAGCCTGGCAGCCCCTGGGAGAACGCTTATAGCGAATCGTTCAACAGTCGTTTTCGTGATGAGTTTTTGAATCGTGAGTGGTTTGGCAGTGTGTTTGAGGCGCGGGTGTTGTCTGGGGATTGGCGTTTGGATTACAATCATCATCGTCCGCATAGTTCGCTGGACTATATGCCCCCGGCGGCATTCGCGGCGACGTGTGTTCAGCCAGGCTCCGCTGAATGTAAAGGCTGTGGGCGCACCTTTCGGAGCGCAAGCCGTATGGACCGATAAGGTCATGGTACTGGGGTTATCGAAATCGTACCGTTGGGTGGCCAACCCGGTTCTCATGATTCGGAGGCCTTTGTTTATACGGTCGGATATCCCCCAGCCATATCAGAAGCAAGAGAAACCGGGACAGTGAAACCGGGACGGTGGGGTTGTTGAAAAAGTCCGATCAGTCCCGTCAGGGACATCTGATAATAGCCCAGCAGGACGGAACTCCACCGTCCCGGTTTATCCCTGTATTCTTACATCGCTCCCTCAATTACCAGCATTCGTCGCTTGAGTTCGACGCCACCCGCCGCCGAGAAGCCTCCCAGCGACTCGTTCGCATAAATGACGCGATGACAGGGGATTACCAGCGGCAGAGGATTCCTGCCAAGTGCAGCGGCGACGGCTCGAGCGCCGGTCGGCTTGCCGACTGCATTGGCCAGCCAGGAGTAACTCCGCGTCTGCCCGTAAGGAATGGTTCGGCAGGCCCGCAGCACTCGCCCGGTGAAGGTCTTCGCCGAAGGCAGATCGCAGGCGACATCGTCAAAGCCGACTGCCTGTCCGTTGAAATATACCCGCGACAGTTCGGCCAGGTCGGCGAACTCGTCGGGTTTTTCGACCGAGCCGGGATACTCAAAGGCCAGCAGGTCCGCCAGGTCTGCCGCGCCGTAGTGTGGCAGGACGATTCGCACCAGTCCGCCGGACTTCGGCGAGCTCAGTCGAGCCGCGCTCCTGACCGCTCCGATAGGCCCGGCGGCAGTCGTCCAGACAGCATAAACCATCGATGACAGGGATGAGTCCACGCGAGAATGGTAACACAGAAGAAAAAAGGGACGGAAGTCTTTTTCCAGGAAAAATGAATAACGAATATTGAACCCTGGCACGCCTGCCGTGCCAGGGTTCAATATTCGACATTCTCTTTCAAAAAGACTCCCGTCCTCTTTACGCTGCGCCGGCTGCGCCGGCGGCGCGGCGGCGACCACTGTGGCGCTGAAAACCGCGGACGATCATGCCGATGCGTTCAAGGGTCTGCCTCCCGCGTTGAGATTCATTCAGCCCGACAAACTGGAACCCCAGCATCACCACGCCGCGATCGTCGTCTATCTTCTGGCGGAACTGTACATCGGCCAGCACCGGTTCGAACTCCTGTCCGACCTTGATGCGAACGCCGACAACGTCGCCGACGCCCAGTTCCGGAGCGGCCTGCTTGGGAAGCCTGACCTGAAAGCCTCCGGCGGAGATGTTCGTTACCCACCCTTCCCATCTGACCGATTGGTCGCTGTCCTGCCCGCCGTGCCAGAAGGTAGCCAGGATCGACCGGTTGCGGGGTACATCGACACGATTATACGCCCGGCGCTGCACCCGCTGCATATTCGAGGGGGCAGGCACGCAGACAACGCAAAGCGACTCTTCGCCATCGGTTTTGACCTGGCAAACGGCCTCGACCGGCGTGTTGAAGATATGCTTGTGATGTCCAAGTTTGAACGTCAGGCCGAGCATCAGGCCTTCGGTTATTTCGGGGGCGTCTTTGATGTTATCGGCCCGGCAGGCGGGAAATTGCAGCCAGAGTTTATCTCGGTCTTGCTTGATGATCCCGCTGTGAAAGTTGTACCACAGGCCCCTGACCAGGCAGGTCATGGCGACTGGGACCCGGCGGCAAACCGCCTCAGTCAGGCAGGTCTCAATCTGACCTCGATCCAACTCTTGAATTAGAGGCATCTGGTAACCTCGCCGCACCAACCAACCGATAACTATAAAGTAGTTTCGGCAAGTGAGGGATGCGACTTTACCAATCCCCGCACGGAAACACCCCATTCATCAGTCGGCCAACTCCGCCCGGATTTGCTCGGCGCGTGGCAACTTCGGGCCGGTCAGGGCTACTACAAGCCCCGGAAGCGAGCAGAGCATCGGTATCAGCCTGACCGTCAGCGCCAATGCCAGGACTTCGCTCGCCCCAACGTCAAAGAACGCCACATAGAGAAGCTCGACCAGTCCCACCCCGCCCGGAGTTATCGGGACCGATGCGATAATGTAAATAATCGGGATGTACAGAAAAAACTGATACCACGCTATGTCCAGACCGAGACTCCAGGCCGACAGCATGATGCCGATTACGAAAACCGTCTGCCCGAAAAACGTAATGCCTACGGCCTTGGCCAGCGCCGCCGGCCGACGACCATAAAGACCGACAGCCTCGCCCGCAAGAGTAATGTACCGCTGCATCGGCAGACGCGAGACAATCTTCCCCACCCGAAGAAACCGGCGGAGCCTGCCACTCAAGAGCACCGCCAGCGTAACGACCGTAACGGTCAGCACAGCCGACACGATAATGGCCGGAGTGCCCAGCCGGTCGGTCCCGTCAGCGCCGACGGCATACATGACCGCTATAACCACCGCCGGCAGAAGCACAAACTCCAACAGCCCCAGCGCGCGGTCAATGAATACGCTCACCAACACAGCCACCTTGCGGTCGGTATGCTTAGCGGCGTAATAGGCCTTCACCAGGTCCCCGCTCACGGAGCCGGGCACGACATAGTTGAAAAATGTCCCCAGAAACGTCAGGCGAACCACCTCGCGGAGGGAAATCTCTATCTTCTGAAGCCTCAACAGGTACCACCATCGAAACGCCAGAATAAACAGCGGCAGCAGGAAGCATACGAACGCCGCCGCCAGAAGATAGGGATCAGCCTGGGTAATTGTCGTGGCAAAACCCTGCCTTTCGATACCGTCCGGACCAGTATAGTTGCTCCAGTGAACCTTGCTGATCACCAGCGCAAGCAAAGCCGCCGCAACAATCAGTTTGGCGGCAAGGATAAGCGTTTTGCGAATCTTCTTTTTCATTGAAATTGCGCCGGTAAAGAAATCAGATTCGGCGACATTATCCGCGTACCCGCCTTGTAACGCAAATAACGATTGTGATCGTGGTGCATAACGGTTTTGGAAAACCGCCGGTGCTGCCAGCCTGCAAGTCCCCCCGCTATGTGAAAATCGCTTGCCGTGGAGCGATTGGGCGGGCGACAATGGCGCCGTGAAAATGACGCGGAGAAGGTTTCTGAAATTGGCGGCTGGGACGGCGGCGGCAGCGGCGGTCGGCAGCGTGATTGATGCGGTCGCCGTCGAGCCGAAATGGATAAAGGTTACAAACCCAGCCGTAACGATACCGAATCTCCCTCCGGCGTGGGACGGCGTGCGAATCGCACAACTGACCGACATCCACGTCGGACGGCTGATAAACCTAGATTACGTTCGTAAGGCCGTGGCAAAAACCAACGCCGCCGGGCCTGACGTGGTCGTCCTGACCGGCGACTACGTCAGCCGAACCGACGCCATTGACGACAACCTCGCCGAGGCCCTTGCCGCACTACAGGCCCCTCACGGCAAATTCGCCGTACTCGGCAACCACGATCATTGGACCGATCCTGCCGCGATGCGGTCGGTCCTGAAGCAGGCCGGTATCGCCGACCTGACCAACCGGCATGCAATCCTGGACCGCGGGGATGCAAGACTGTGCCTTGCCGGCGTGGACGATTTATGGGAAGGACGACAGGACCTCGCCGGGGCTTTGTCCGGTGTGGACGAGTCCGTGCCAAGGGTGCTGCTGTGCCATAATCCCGATTATGCCGAGCAGATGCCGGCGGTTCCGCGTGTTGACCTGATGCTGGCCGGGCACTCGCACGGGGGGCAGTTCAAGATACCCTTCGGCCCGCGCCCGAAACTGCCCATCCGCTACGCCAAATACGCCGCCGGTCTGGCGTCAGGCCCACGCTGTCAGGTCTATACCTCCGTCGGCCTGGGAATGGTCGGGATCCCCATCCGCTTCAACTGCCGGCCTGAACTGACAATGATCACACTGCGACGACAGGTTTAAAATTGCCGAATCAGGAATCGCCGATACAATAGAAGGTGCAGGGCAATAACTGTTTGCATCATTCCATTCAGGAGTTTTCGATGACCGAGCAAGAGCAAAGTCAGGTGACGTTGACCGAACGAGTCAAGGATGTAATCGAGCGGATTCGCCCGCCGATCCAGGCCGACGGCGGCGACATCGAACTGGTCGATATTGACCCTGCCGGCGGTAAGGTCTCCATCCGTTTCCAGGGCGCCTGTCGTGGCTGCCCGATGGCGGCAATGACGCTGAAGATGGGCGTCGAACGGCATATCAAGGAATTGGTTCCCGAAATATCCGAAGTGGTGGCAGTGGATTAAAAAGGGACTAGGGATTAGGGACTTGGGACTAGGCAAAAACAGAACGCAAGAATGGCCGGACGGAGTAGTGCAACATAGTTTCTGTAATTTCGTTTGCCTCAATCATAACCGCGTAGCCTGAATCGGAAGGAGCCCCGGAGGGGCGACTGGAGATTCAGGCTACGCGACGATCCGATTCATCCACCGTCTCCAACGAAACCGAT
>DAOWOP010000075.1 GCA_030642005.1 Planctomycetales bacterium | reverse complement strand
GTCGTTGGTTCCGGCGGAGTAACGGGTGACAGTTCACTCAACGTGGCCCCCGGGGGCCTGAACCCCCCAACTGAAACCCTCCCATACGAATGGTGGGGACTCACTGATATGAGGAACGACGGAGCCGCCGGCATCGGTATTGTCGCCAGCCAGAAGGCGATCTACTCCGGCGCCCCCGACCCCGCCCAGGACACACTGGTCGTTCAGGGTCTCGGTCAGTCTGCCGGCAGCAGGGCTTGCCTCGTCGGTGGCACGATTACGTGGGATGCCGATATCCTGCTGGCATCGGGCACCTATACCGGAAGCGTCGGCACGCTGACCGTTACCGGGATAGGCTGGAACCTGTTGAGCACGGTCGGTTCCTGGACAGGCCCGGGCAACCTGGAAGCCCCGACGGCGGTTAATCCGGACTCGATTTTTGTCCCCGAGCCGGCGACGATGGTGCTTCTGGGTCTTGGCGGGATTGGCGTTCTGATCCGCCGCCGAAGGAAGTAAACAACCAACAACCAGTTTTGTGATTGTAAAATTGGTTGAGTAATCTGTACCTACAGCCCACGGAGAGAGTCTCCGTGGGCTGTAGCGTAATTTTGCGAAATCGTCAAAATTTGCTTGCAAGTCTTTTGAAATAAGTAGCTCTGTGATCTCTGTGTCCTCTGTGGTATAATGGTTAGGCTACAGGAGAACGTTATGAACATTCGCATGGCAAAGAGGGAGGGTGGTTTTACGCTGGTGGAACTGCTTGTGGTGGTGGCCATTATCGCGCTTTTGGTCTCTATCCTCCTGCCTTCGCTTGGCAGGGCCAAGGAGCAGGCCAGGATGGTCTCGTGCATGTCGAACCTCAAGAGCCTGGGTCTGTCCTTCACGTTTTACGCCACTGAAAACAACGATTGGTATCCCGCCGGTTCGGCTTATGGCGGCTATTACTACGAGGAATACACATGGGATTCGGTCCTCCAGCCCTATTACAACAATATGGGAATGCTGCGATGCCCCTCCGATAAACTTCTCCGGGACTACTCCAAGTTGCCGGCAGGGAAGGACGGTTACCCTCGCTCCTATGCAATCAATGTGGACGTAACGTGGATGGGCCCGTCGGTCTATGGAGAGGGCCTCGGCTACGAAGGCAACATACCCCCGTTTCCCTGGCCTGGATGGGTCCAAAAGGCAGCGTCGGTTACCGACCCCAGCGACACTGTCCTGCTGGGAGAAGAGTGGGAGAACATGTACTGGACTAGCTACGGAATGGCCGCGGGTATCTACCACGTGTATTGCGGCTGCGCGATAATGCCCTATAATTTGGGCGGCTACAACAATGAATTTCGCCGGGTAACCTACTACCATCGCGATAACGATGCCGCGAATTTCCTCTTTTGTGACGGGCACGTTACTGACATGTCGGAAGGCGCACCCGGGCTTGAAACCACCACCACGGGTCAGAACCCAGAGGATGCCGGGTACCTTTGGCGTCGTGTGAAATAAGGCTGCCCCGACGCGAACCCCAGTTCTCACGCTGTTCTTCCCGAAGTCTTTCAGCCATTTGCGACGTCCTTTCGCAATGAATTGAACCTCGACATGAATCTCACGATCGGCCTGTTCGGCCGGTAGCACAAATATGCGGTAACAACCCCCGCCGGGCAAGGAAAATTGGCGGTCACGGCGCTCGGCTTCGGGTTGCAAACGGGTTGACTTCAAGAGATAATATCCTTCGTGATGCCGGTTGGGCGATGCGATACGCCTTTTGAGTGCGAAAGGAGCGAATTATGGATAAGTACGTTTGTGACATTTGCGGATGGGTGTACAATCCGGCGGTCGGCGATCCGGAAAACAACGTTCCGCCGGGGACAGCCTTTGGAGACTTGCCGGACGACTGGGTCTGTCCGGAATGCGGGGCGACGAAGGATCAGTTCTCGCCCAAGCAGTAGGGCGCAGTTGCGGGGATTCCGTAATGTCGCGTGAAACGACAGATGAGCACGAATTAGACCTTGCCCTGGCGGCGGAACTTCAGTCAGCGCTGCTGCCGAGGGCATGTCCTCACGATTGCCCGCATCAGGTGGCCGCTGCCCGAAACCGCATGTGCGTCGGCGTGGGCGGCGATTTCCATGATTTCCTCCGCCTCAACGATGAGCAATTCGCGTTGGTAATCGGCGACGTCGTCGGCCATGGTGTCCGGGCGTCGCTTATGATGGCCCAAATCATGGGTTTTCTCCGCTCCGGGCGTGAAAAACGCGGCAGGCCGACAGAAATAATCAATGGGCTTAACGAAATGCTGATAGAACTGGGCGACAGGATCGAAGCGGTAGTGCCGTGTTCGATTTTTTATGCCGTCGTTGATTCGCCCACCGGTGTCTGCTTCTACATAAACGCCGGCCATCCGCGGCCAATTCTCTATGACCGATCCAGCGCCGCCGTCAATCCCTTCGGTTCCGGCGGCATGCTCCTGGGGGTCGAACAGTTCAATGGCGAGGAGATGTGCCATACCTTTCTGCCGGGACAGCGCCTGGTGCTGTACACCGACGGAATTACAGAAGCATCGGTTCCGAACGGCGAGCAATTCGGCGCCGAGCGGTTGCGAGATATTGTTGTTCGCTGCGCCAACGGCACACCGGGAGAACTCGCCGATGCGGTGCTAAACGCCCTGGATGAATTCCGCACCGGCCTGGCGCAAGAGGATGATCAGACCATTGTCGTAGTGGATCGAACCTGAACGAGAGCCTTCAGGAAGCGCCGGGACCTTGTCCGAAACCCGCGATCTTGAAATGCTTTCGGGTCCAAAAATTTTTTAAACAGTCGTTGACGTTCGAGGATTGCCGACGTATGGTATATAGTAATAGGAATTATTATTATGAAATCAGACGACAAAACGCAGACCCCGCTTCGAATGACCCGCCAGCGGCGAGTGATCCTTGCCGAACTCAGGAAAGTTACCTCACATCCCACTGCTGATAAGGTCTATCAGATGGTGCGCCGAAAGTTGCCGAATATCAGCCTTGGAACCGTATATCGGAACCTTGAGATACTTTCCGAGAGCGGGATGATACAGAAACTGGAATTGGGCGGCTCGTCGAGAAGATACGACGGTAACCCGAAGATGCACTATCACCTGCGCTGCATACGGTGCGAGAGGATGGAGGACCTTTCCGTAGGGTCCATCCCGGCCATTGATCGCGCTATCAGGAATGCCTGTGGTTACGAAATACTTGGATATCGGCTGGAGTTTATCGGGCTTTGCCCGAAGTGTCGGGAATCCGCGAAGCATAAGAAACGAAAGGAATAGGAACAATGGAACTGAAAGGCAGCAGGACCCAAAAGAATCTGATGGCGGCCTTTGCGGGCGAGTCGCAGGCGCGCAACCGCTATACGTACTTCGCCAGCCAGGCCCGCAAGGACGGTTACGTGCAGATATCGGACATTTTCGCAGAGACGGCCGACCAGGAACGCGAACACGCCAAGCGTCTGTTCAAGTTCATGACAGGCGGCGAGGCCGAGATTACCGGCGCGTTTCCATTTGGCGTTATCGGCTCGACCGCAGAGAACCTCAGGGCCTCCGCAGCCGGTGAAAACTACGAATGGACGACCATGTATCCCGAGTTCGCAAAGACCGCCCGCGAGGAAGGTTTCGACGAAATTGCGGATGCGATGGAGGCGATTGCGATAGCGGAGAAGCAACACGAGAAGCGATACCTCGCACTGGCGAAGAACATTGCTGACGGTAAGGTCTTCAAGAAGGACAAGTCCGTCGTTTGGCGCTGTCGGAATTGCGGCTACCTGCACGAAGGGACAGAGGCTCCCGATGTTTGTCCCGCCTGCGCGCATCCGCAGGCGCATTTCGAGGTCTTGGGCGAGAACTGGTGATTGATGCATGGGTGGCACGGTTAACCCGGAGTGCAGCGGACAATTGGCCGTGATATGCGTAACCGACAACTTTACAGCCAAACTTTGTTTGACCGTGCCACTCGGTTTTTCTGAAGGGCAACGGAGCAACCTTATGCCGCTTCGAGAACATGGCGACATACTGGAAAAATTGTATCGCGACCTTAACCAGCGGCGGTATGTCCATCCGGACCCGCTTGAGTTTTTATATGATTATGACGACCCATTTGACCGCGAAGTTGTCGGCCTGATTGCGAGTTCGCTGGCGTATGGAAGGGTCGCGCAGATACTCAAAAGCGTCGGGAACGTCCTGGGCCTGATGGGGCGGAGACCTGTGTGTTTTCTGCAGGATAAGTCTGAAACGTCGCTGAAGCGGGACTTCGCCGATTTCCGACATCGGTTCAGCACGGGCGAGGAGTTGGCGGCGCTGCTGCTGGGTGTAAAGGGTGTTATCGAACGGTACGGATCGCTGGGGCGATGTTTCGTCTCGGCGATAAAGCAAGATGACGAGACGGTATTGCCGGCGTTGTCGGCCTTTACGAAGGAACTGAATGACGCCGGCCAATGCGGGCATCTGCTGCCGGACCCTGCTCGCCGCAGCGCCTGTAAGCGGCTGAACCTCTTTCTGCGATGGATGGTCCGGTTCGATGCGGTTGATCCGGGCGGATGGGAAGCGGTATCGGCGGCGAAACTCATCGTCCCGCTCGATACGCACATGCACAGGATCGCCCTTGCTCTTGGCGCGACGCGGCGCAAGACGGCCGACATGCGAACCGCCCTTGAAATCACGGACGCCTTCAGGCAAATCTCGCCGGACGACCCCGTGCGATACGACTTCGCCCTGACCCGCCTGGGAATCCGCGACGATATGGACCTTTCGGCGTTGTGCGAAAAACAATTTTGTGAGGTGTGAGAATGGCAATGTGGATAAAAGTACTGATTGGCGGGGGGATTGGTCTGCTGGCGGGGGTTGTGCTGGGCCACTTCGGAAAGTGCAGCAGCGGAGCGTGTCCATTCACAGCCAATCCGTACCGCGGTGCGATGTTCGGCCTGCTTGCCGGGATATTGGTTGTGCTGGCGATGGGGCGGACGGAACAGGTTGCGGCTGACAATGTCCCGCGCCTGACGACGGTTGCTGAATTTGAGATGAAGGTGCTCAAGGCAGACAGGCCCGTTTTGGTGGATTTCTACGCCGACAGGTGTCCGCCATGCCGGCGGATTGCCCCGACAATAAGCAAACTAAAGGCAGAATACGAAGGCAAGGCCGGTGTCTTCAAGGTGGACGTTGATAACGCGAGAGAACTGGCTGGGGAGTATGAAATTCGTAACATCCCGACTGTGATGCTGTTTGATAAAGGTGAAATTGTCAAGAAATGGATTGGTCTCAAAGACGAATCGACATATCGCGGAGCCATTGAAGAGGCTTTGTCCAAACGGGAAGGGAGTACGAAATGAGTATGTTTTGTTATCAATGTGAGCAGACCGCCAAGGGTACGGGCTGTACTGTCGCGGGCGTC
The DNA here is from genome assembly GCA_030642005.1 of Planctomycetales bacterium. Lineage (GTDB taxonomy): Bacteria > Planctomycetota > Phycisphaerae > SM23-33 > SM23-33 > JAUWNJ01. Next base: position 6,477 of record DAOWOP010000075.1, on the reverse strand, counting down.
TGCGGTAAAGATGCTGAAACGGCGGCGCTTCAGGATATGTTGGTAACCATGGCCAAGAGGCTCGGTGCTTACGCCCACAGGCTCAGGCAGTTCGGCGTAACCGACCGCCAGGCCAATATTTTCATTATCGAGGCGCTGTTCACTACCGTTACCAACGTCAATTTCGATCCGGCCAGACTGGAGCAACTGCTCCGCAAGGCGGCGGAAATCGACCTCTCGCTCAAGCAGCAATACGAAGAGCAATGCAAACAGGCCGGTAAGGAGCCGGACAGTCTTTGCGGCGAAGGCTGCGAACTGGCCGATACTGTCGAAGGGATAATCGAACAGGCCCGATCGTTCGGTATCGACAAGCGGCTTGAAGACCCAGGCCCGGATGTTACCGGTTTGCAGGAGTTGATAACCTATGGCCTGAAAGGTTCCGCCGCCTACGCCGACCACGCACAAATCCTCGGCGTCGAGGACGATAGCGTCTATGCCGAATTCAATGAAATCCTCAGTTATCTGGATGGAAATCCCACCGACGTCGGCGAACTGACGGCAATGGCGCTCAAAGCAGGCGAGATGAACCTGAAGGTGATGGAACTGCTGGACAAGGCCAACACCGACGGCTACGGGCACCCCGAACCGACGCAGGTCCGTATTACGCCGATTAAAGGCAAGTGCGTCCTCGTTTCGGGCCATGATCTTAAAGACCTCGAAGAATTGCTCAAGCAGACCGCCGGCAAAGGAATCAACGTCTATACGCATGGCGAGATGCTGCCGTGCCTGGCCTATCCGGGCCTGAAGAAATACAAGCACCTCGTCGGCAACTACGGCGGGGCGTGGCAGGACCAGCGCAAGGAATTCGACGAATTCCCCGGCGCGATCCTGATGACCACCAACTGCATCCAGAAGCCCAAAGACACATACAAAGGGCGAATCTTTACCACTGGCCTGGTCGCCTGGCCGGGAGTAACGCACGTTATCGACAATAACGATTTTTCGCCGGTTATTGACGCGGCTCTGGCTGCACCTGGCTTTGAGCAGGACGCCGAGGAAAAGACCATTACCATAGGTTTCGCCCGTAATGCGGTGCTGGGTGTTGCCGACGCGGTCATCGAGGCGGTCAAGGCCGGGAAGATTCGGCACTTCTTCCTCATCGGCGGCTGCGACGGCGCAAAGACCGGGCGGAACTATTACACCGAATTGGCCCAGGCGGTGCCGGATGACTGCGTGATCTTGACCCTCGGCTGTGGGAAGTATCGCTTCAACAAACTGGATTTCGGCGACATTGGCGGTATCCCGCGCCTGCTCGACTGCGGCCAGTGCAACGACGCATATTCCGCCATCCAGATAGCAGTCGCCCTGGCCGGGGCGTTCGACTGCGGCGTCAACGACCTGCCGCTCTCGATGGTACTGAGTTGGTACGAGCAGAAGGCAATCTGTATCCTGCTGACACTGCTGCACCTGGGCATTAAGGACATTCGTATCGGACCGACACTCCCTGCCTTCATAACCCCGCCGGTTTTGCAAGTGCTCGTGGATAAATTCAATATAATGCCGGTCTCAACACCGGCTGAAGACCTCAAAGCGATCCTCGGTTAGGAAAAACATGAATAACAAAGCGACGATATTTAAGGAGCAACACAATGTGTGAAAAGCAGGGACGGATGCCGCTGATCGGCGAAAAGGCCCCGTCGTTCGAGGCTGAAAGTACCCAGGGGCCGGTGAAATTCCCGGCCGATTTCAAGGGCAAGTGGGTGATCTTCTTCTCTCATCCTGCCGATTTTACCCCGGTGTGTACGACGGAGTTTATGACGTTCGCGTCGATGCAGGAGGAGTTCAAGGCGCTTAATGCCGAACTTCTGGGCCTGTCCATCGACGGCACGTACAGTCACATCGCGTGGCTGCGGACGATCAGGGAAAAGATCGAATACAAAGGGATGAAGGACGTCGAGGTAAATTTCCCCGTCATCAGCGACCTGACGATGGAAGTGGCCAACAAGTTCGGTATGATCCAACCGGGCGAAAGCAACACGCAGGCGGTACGGGCGGTCTTCATCATTGATCCGAAGGCCACCGTTCGGGCGGTTCTTTACTATCCGCTGAGCAACGGTCGGAATATGCAGGAAATCAAACGCCTGCTGATAGCGATGCAGCATTCAGACGAGCACGGAATCGCCACGCCCGCGAACTGGCAGATTGGTGACGATGTTATTATCCCACCTCCCGGATCGTGCGGAGCGGCCAGGGAGCGAGTCGAATTGGCCGACGACGACGTGCAATGTCTGGACTGGTTCCTGTGCTTGAAAAAATGCCCGCATAAAGAAAAAGGAGTACGACCATGACCGAGAAATTACAGATTTACAAGTGCGATATCTGCGGTAACATCGTCGAGGTTATCCACACGGGAGACGGGGAACTCGTCTGCTGCGGGCAAGCCATGACGCTTCAGGAAGAAAAGACCGAAGATGCCGCTACAGAAAAGCACGTACCGTGGATTCAGAAGACCGACGAGGGTATAAAAGTAACCGTCGGACAGGCGGCTTTGCACCCGATGGAAGAGAAACACTACATCGAGTGGATTGAGGTCGTCGTGAACGGAAAGGCTTACCGTCAGTTCCTCGCCCCCGGTGATGCGCCCGAGGCGATCTTTGCCATTACCGGCGAAGACATAACGGCCCGCGAATACTGCAACGTCCATGGCCTGTGGAAAGGAGAAACACAATGAGCATCACATTCAGTGTGGATGAGATTTTCGAAATTGCCGAGCAGATCGAGCGTAACGGCGCGAAATTCTATCGCAAGGCCGCCAAATCGGCCGAGGGCGAAAACCGCGACCTTCTGCTGCGCCTGGCGGAAATGGAAGACGACCACGAGAAGACCTTCGCCGCCATGCGCGCCGAGTCCGCCAAGGCGGGCAGGGAACCGACCGTCTTCGACCCGGACGACCAAGCCGCTCTTTACCTCCAGTCTGTCGCCGACGGGAAAGTCTTCGGGTCTGACCCGTCCGAAGACCTATCGGGCAACGAGTCCATCAAAGATATACTGACCACAGCCGTCGGCCTGGAAAAAGACTCCGTCATCTTCTACCAGAGCATGAAAGGCGCCATGTCAAAGGTAATCGGCGCCAAGAGTCTCGACGGGATTATCAAAGAGGAAATCGGGCATATCGTTGACCTGAATAAACAACTTGAGGCCCTGAATTAGAATGCGTTTGCTCGGAGCAAAATGGTGAAAGAGACCTTCAAGGCTGTAAAGGTAAGTGAGCATGTCTATTGGGTCGGTGCTATCGACTGGGCTGTACGCGATTTTCACGGCTACTCGACTAACCGCGGAACGACGTACAACGCTTATCTCATCCTGGCCGACAAGATTACGCTCGTCGATACGGTCAAGGCGTCGTTCAGGAACGAGTTGCTCGCTCGAATAGCGTCAATCGTCAAGCCGGAAAAAATAGACTACATCATCTCCAACCACGCCGAGATGGACCACACCGGATGCCTTCCTGACGTGATAGAGGCCGTCAAGCCCGCGAAGGTCTTCGCATCGGCGATGGGCGCAAAGGCGCTGGCAGAGCATTTCGGTATGGACTCGCAAATAACGACGGTCAAGGACGGCGAAAAACTCTCGTTGGGGAACCTGAACCTCACATTGGTCGAAACTCGAATGTGCCACTGGCCGGACAGCATGGTTACATACCTGCATGAGGACGAATTGCTCTTCAGTCAGGACGCATTCGGGATGCACCTCGCATCGTCCGAACGCTTCGCCGACGAGATCGACGAAACGGTACTCGATGTCGAGGCTGCGAAGTATTACGCCAATATACTCCTGCCACTGTCATCCTTCGTCGCCAAAACGCTTGATAAAGCCGTCGGCCTGGGCGTACCGTTCAGCATCATCGCGCCGGATCATGGACCGATCTGGCGGAAAGAGTCCGGCGGGATAATCGAATCATACGCCCGCTGGGCCGGGCAGAAACGAACGAACAAGGCCGTCGTCGTCTATGACACGATGTGGGGCAGTACCGCGGCGATGGCCAGGGCAATCGGCGAGGGCTTGACCGCCGGCGGAGCGAGCGCCAAACTGATGCCGATCGGTTCGTCCCACCGCAGCGACGTAGCCACCGAGATGCTCGACGCCGGCGCGCTTCTCGTCGGGTCACCGACAATGAACAACACTTTATTTCCGACGCTGGCCGACGTACTGACTTATCTCAAGGGCCTCAAGCCTAAGGGGTTGGTCGGTGGGGCGTTCGGTTCCTTCGGCTGGAGCGGCGAAGCCGTCAAAGACATCGCTTCCTACCTGAAAGACATGGACGTCGAAATCGTCGGCGAAGCCGTCAGGGTCAAATACGTCCCGGACGCCGCTGCACTGCTGGTGTGTCGCCGGCTGGGTGAAATGGTGGCAGAGAGGCTTGGGGAGATATGTGATGACCGACAGCAACCTGAACCCTGAAGCGATGTTCACTATCGGCTACGGGCTTTACGTCATCACCTCGCGCAAGGACGGGCGCATCAACGGCCAGATATCCAACGCCCTCATGCAGGTAACCGACACGCCGCCGCGCCTGGCCGCCGCCGTCAATAAAAACGCACTGACGCATGAGTTTATCAATCACAGCGGCGTCTTTGCCGTTAACGTATTGTCGGAATCGGCCCCGATGAGCCTGATCAGACTGTTTGGTTTCCGGTCCGGCAGGGAGACGGAAAAATTCTCGCAGGTGTCCTACGAGATCGGCCCGACCGGCTGTCCGATTGTTACAGACCACACCATTGCCTGTATGGAGGCGCGGGTTGAAACGAAACTGGAGAGCGGTTCGCACACTGTTTTCATCGGCCAGGTTACAGCCGCACGAATTATCGGGGCCGGCAAGCCCATGACCTACGCTTACTACAGAGAGATTCTTCGTGGCAAAACACCTCCCACAGCGCCGACCTACAGGGCTTCTGTGGCCGTAAAGCCGCCGAAGAAAATAAAGGAGACTTCAGAGATGGGAAAATACGTTTGTGACGTTTGCGGCTGGGTATATGATCCCGAACTCGGCGATCCGGAAAACGGCGCCAAGCCGGGTACTGCCTTCGAAGACCTGCCCGCCGACTGGGTTTGTCCCGAATGCGGTGCAGGCAAGGATGAGTTCTCGCCTGTGGAATAGACTCACTGGCCGGGTAAGGGTAATGCCTGTGGTGTGCTAAACTATCGGTCAGGCTAAACACGCGCAAAGCGGGGGCCTGTTACAAAACAACTGTTACCCGAAATCCACCTATTTTTGAACCAAGCACATTTTACAGTTTTTATCCTGTTTTTTCCTTGACGTTAGTATAAATACTGTATAGAATATGCCTGTTATTGGTCGCATTGGTATCGGTAGCGTATTATGCTTTGCAAAAAATTACTAATCCTAGAACAAATCTGGAAAAAACCCGGTGGTTATCGTAAAGCGATAGCCACGGATATGAAGGTTCACCCAAATCTTGTATCAGATGCTGTTCGGGAATTAATCGCTGAAGGGTGGGTTATTGAAGGTCAGGCCAAGGCGGGTGGAGCCGGCAGGGCGCCTGTCCTGCTATACATAAATCCCCAAAGCCGACTGGCTATGTCTGTCAGTTACGACAGGCGAGAAATAAGGTGCGCCTTGGTTAATGCGGCTGGTGATGTAATTCAGAAAACCGAAATAAATCATGCGCCGAACGACCCCGAAGACCTTGTAGAAGTGATAGTGCGAAATCTGGAACGCTTCGAAGCCAACAATTCCAGTCAAATAATCGGTCTTGGAATAGCCGACCCTGGGATGGTTGATAATGCCGACGGCCAGATCGTTCGGTCAAGTCAGTTTCCCGGATGGCATAACGTTCCGCTGGCGGCGCTTCTTGCCGAAAAGATCGACATCCCGGTGCTCGTGGAAAACAGTACGAGGGTCCGCGCAATCGGTGAATACATGGGCATGCCCGAACTAAGGCAAACGGGAGCGTCGATGCTTTATCTGGAATACGGCGAGGGGATTGGATTTTCTTTCATCACCGCCGACGGCATTTGGCGTGGCGAGGCCTTTGCCGGGGAGTTGGGCCACGTTGTCATCGAACGAGGCGGTAATCTCTGTGGATGTGGGGCGAGAGGGTGTCTTGAAAGCCTGGCCAACTCACCGGCGCTGGAAGCAAAGGCCAAAGACCTGCTGGGGCGGGACATCAATTCGGTTCTTCAAGGGCAGGACAACCCCAAGGCAGAGGCGATCTTCGCCGCAGCGATCGACGGGGACCGCATGGCAAGAGGCCTGGTCGAGGAAATCACCTCCAGCCTTGGTCTCGCCACGGCCTTTGTTTCGGCGGCATTACACCCGAAATATATCGTTGTCGGGGCGGAATCCGCCCCCGCGATTCGATGCCTTACCAGGGCGATTTCTTCTGCAATTCACGACCGAACACTTCCGGAAATCGCTTCGTCTATTGAGGTGATAGAGGGGCGGGAGTATGAGCCTCTGGCCTTGACCGGAGCGGC
>DAOWOP010000052.1 GCA_030642005.1 Planctomycetales bacterium | reverse complement strand
GCGAAGCCGCCTCCATATTAACATTCGTGTTCACGTTTGCGCGCGCAAACGTGAACGCAAAACGGGCGTGAAATCTGTAACCCCCGGCCTAGCCGGTAGTTAATATTTTTCAGAAAAATCCCGAAGCCCCCAAAGCGCGTTCACGTTCGCGCGCGCATATGTGAACGGATGGACTCCGAATTGGCCTGCTCCCCCAAAGCTGTACCAGTTGAAATGCGGGATTTTCCGACCGTGCTACGGCAGGCTCTCGTCTCGGCGAAGCGAGCCGTAGCCGGGTCGCCCCCCTCGGGACGGCGAACAGCCGCCTGGCGAGAGAAAAAGGCGTAAAACACAATGGAAATTAAAAAACCCACAGCCCACGGAGAAAGAGAAGCATTCCGTGGGCTGCGGGTAAAAATCCGAATGGGGAACAAGCCCAGCCATTCGAACCTGTCCCGCGAGGCTGGGCTTATCCCTGTCTGCTACCGGTTACTATGCCCGATTACGACGTCGGCGGAGCATGACGCCCAGTCCGCCGATTCCCAGAAGCGCCATCGTCGCCGGTTCGGGAACGTAGGTCGCTCTGAGCGTTCTGCCGTTGCCCGCATTGCGCCAGTCAATCGTCCAGCCGGTGGTGCCGTCAAACTGGTCTTCGGCTTTCAGGACGAGGTTTGCTTCGCCCACGGTAGCTCCGGCTGTAAGCAGGTCCCATTTGTCCGCCTTCGTCGCGTCCAGGAAGTCCATGTCGAGGATGCTGCCGTCGTAGAAGGCGGCGGTGCCGGTAACGCCGATCAGGCTGATGCCGGAATCTGCGTCCACAGCGCACTGGAGCACTGCCGGCAGACTCGGCGATCCCTGCGGGTTCTGGTTGTAAGCCCCTATACCGATCGAAGCGTCGGCGCCTTCTACCCTGAGGATTCCTTCCTGCCCGGCTGTGGGTCCAAATTGGATGTCCAACGTTGTGGCAGTGAGGCTGCCTCCGGAGATTGTGTACTTTCCCTTCCCGCCCCAGGAGTTGAGGAGGGCGCCGCCGACAATGACGAATCCGTCACAGATGACGTCCCCGTCGGTCTGCGTGAAGGTGGAGGCATTCGCAGAGGTAACGCCGGTATTCCTGACTCCAATGTAGAGTCCGCCGGCGGTCAGGCTGCCGCTGCTGATCGCGGCGTGTCCGGTTTGAGTTGTTCCAAATGAAAGTTTCAACTCAAGGCACACGTCCGTGCCCGTAACGACGGCGGTCCCACCGTTGTTGATGAGGGCGATGTGGGCGGAGGTCGGCTCGTCGTCATCCCAGTTGCCGTTGTCTTCCCAGCCGCCCGGTCCGCTCGCCGGTAGGCGATTCCAGGTGGTAAGAGCACCCCAGGCCGGCCCGGCCAGAACCAATACAGCCACTACTGCCAATACAATCGTTACATTTTTCATCTTTGTTCTCCCTTCCTTACAGAAGTGCTTCGTGGAGCGTCCCGATGGCAACACACCTCCGGTAAAAGACAGTCCACAATTTACAACTACTTCGCTTTACTGCTGCTTCTTCCCCATTCGCGCCTCCTTTCTGTAGGTGTCCCTCAATATGCCATGAACCGCAAAACATGCGATTTCAAAGATGTGATAATTGTACCGCACAGGTCGAAAATCGCCTATAGACAGAGCTACTTTATAGTCGGACTATTCGACTTTGCTGAAGGTTTGCGTTTTGCGGCTTTGGCCGTTTGTTTGCGGTACTGTTGAGGGCTGACGCCTGTGATTTTGCGAAAGAGCCTACCGAAGTAGGAGTGGTCTTCGATTCCCACCAGGCAGGCGACTTCGAGCACCTTCAGGTCGGTCAGGAGGAGTTGCTTTGCGGCGGCCATGCGGATGTCCATAAGGTACTGGATAGGCGTCATGCCCGTAGCGTCTTTGAATTGCCGGCGGAGGTGGGTGGCGCTGCTGTTGGCTGCTTCGGCGATGTCTTCGAGGCCGATGTGCAGGTAATAATTGGAGCGAATGAATTCCAGTGCTGTCTGAACCCGCTCCGGTATTTCCCTTGACGCGGTCTTTGTTCGCCTCCTCGTTGCTCTCTTTCCAAAGCCGGCAGGGGGAAGGGACAGGCGATAGGGGAGAAAATCCCGAATATTCACGATTGATGAGGAGTGCGCTGCCCGAAGGCATCGCTCCATAAACTCCATGAGAATCAGTCGTCCGATGCGGGCGTAATTGGGCTGCTTTGAGCGGACCTCTTCCAGCAAACTGGTTACCATGTCGCTGAAGTGCAGGCCTGGAAGCATGATGGGAGGGGTTGACTCGAGCATCTTCCCGTCGCCTATGTCCGTGCTTATCTGCGTCCAGACACCCAGCGGGTAACTCCTTAACCACAGGATCGAAGAAAGCCTGGCAGGATCGAGATCGCTGACGAACTGTGTTGTTGCCTGTGCCGGGCAGCATGGTACTCCGCCGGGTATGAGCATTATCCTGCCGGGTGTAAAGATAAAGCGCTTGTGGTCGATGCAACATGTTGCCCTGCCGGTCAGGCCGACAGCGAATTCGTGTTCCTGTATCCGCAGGTATGGCCTCCTGCATATTATCGGCTTGGCGCAGTGCTCCGGGGTAATGTGTTCGGGCAGGAGAAGTTTGCTTATGCCGTCTGGCTCGATCCATGGCAGGACGTGTTGCTCGATGCAATCATGGACCGTTTCACGAAGTGATCTGTGCTCGCGGACGTTCTCCATTACCTCATTATATATCAAACGGGAAAAAAATCACGACGATTTGCCCGCCCCCCATGTGAATTGTAGGCTTTAAACAGAAGCCATCAGCGATCAGATGGCGCGCCTTTACGCGGAGCGGGTAGGCGTGTTTACGCCCTGCGATGCGTTTTGGTCGAAAACATGGTGCCCGTCACAGTAGGTGTAAAAGGGCGCCAGGGCAGCGGAGGTAAGAAGCAATGCCGATGTATGAGTATCAACTTCGAGGGCAGGGCGGCGGGGTAACGGCCGGGCAGATCGCCGCCGGCAGTCTGGCCGAAGCGGCGACGATGGTTCGCAACCAGGGTGCGGGATACCTGCTTGATATTTCCCCGACGAAGGGGGACGGAAAGTCGCTTCTGGAGCGTATCCGCACGTTCAGCATAGATTTCGGCCCGGGTCCCAAAGACGTTTTTACCTTCACCAATCAGTTGGCGGTGATGATTAAGGCCGGCATCGACGTTCGCGGTGCGACCGAAAGCATCGCCGAGCAGGTTGAGAATCCCAAATTCCGAAAGATTCTGGTTGCCATCCGCGAGGACCTCGAGTCGGGCAAGCCGTTTTCGGAGGCCTTGGCTAAGCATCCGAAGGTGTTCAGCTCGCTCTACGTCAACATGGTCAGGGCCTCTGAGATGTCAGGCAATTTCGGGCACATGCTGGAGCGGATTTCCGCTTACCTGCATCAGCAGATTGAGACGCGTTCGATGATCATCGGGGCGATGGTCTATCCGATTATCATCGCAACAATGGCGATCAGCACGACTATTTTCCTGCTGACTTTCGTTCTGCCGAAGTTCACGACACTTTTTGCCGGTAAGGAAGATCTGCTACCAATGCCGACGACGGTTCTGCTGGCAATCAGCGCGTTTTTGCGAGGTTACTGGTACGTTGTCGTCGCGGTGGTCGCTGCGGTGGTGGGAGGGTTCTTGTATTTCATCCGCACGCCGTTCGGGTGCAAATGGTGGGACCTGACCAAACTCCGCCTGCCGTTGCTGAAGCGTGTCTTTCGCGCGTTGTACATCACGCGGAGCCTTCAGACGATGGGCGAGATGGTCAACGCCGGCGTGCCCATGCTTGAGACCATTCGGATAACGGCGGAGGTTTCCGGGAATACGTTCTTCAGACAGATGTGGATGGCGGTTCACAAATCGGTCAAGGGCGGCAAACAGATTGCCGGGCCTCTGGTCAGGCACGGCCTGCTGCCCGGAAACGTCGTTCAGATGATCTCTGCCGGGGAAGAATCCGGAAAACTGGCCGAGGTGCTTACCGACGTAGCCGATTTTTACGCCCAGGAACTCAAGAACGTCATCAAGGCGGTAACGGCGATGATCGAGCCGCTGATGATCGTCCTGATGGGTGTTCTCGTCGGTTTTATCGCAATGAGCATAATCCTTCCGATATTCAAGATGTCGCAGTTGGTGAAGTAGGATTACAACGTAACTTTGTTTTTCAGAATAACAGGAAAGTATAAAGTTCGAATATCGAAAATGCGAAATACGAAACAATATCGAAATACAAATAACCAAAATCCAAAACATGAAAAAACAGATATTTCAGATGTTCCGTGTTTTGAACATTAGAAAATTCGTATTTTGAATTTGTTTCGGATTTCCGGGCTACGGCAGGCTCCGCCCTGACGAGCGATTTTCGGATTTCAGATTTGAGAAGCAAATCATTTGGAGGTTTGGTTCGATGTCGGAACGAACAGGGCAGCGAGGCTATTCCAGCCGGAGCGGTTTTACCCTTATCGAGGCCCTGATTGCATCTGCTATTGTGGGCCTGGGGCTTGTGTCGCTGTTAATGGCGTCGAAATCCGGCACGCAGGTCAACGCCGGCGCTCGGGAAATTACCCATGCCATCAATATAGGCCAGGAAGTCCGCGAGTGGACGCTGAAACTGCCTTTTGCGGACCCGGAAACACCCGACAATCCCCCCGGCCCGGACGGGTCGGAGGATCCGCAGACGTTCGTCGATGATCTTGACGACTTGGCGAGCGTAACCTACAGCCCGCCGAGGGACGGAACCGGCCAGGCGCTTTCTGATATGACCGGCTGGTCACAGCAAATTACGCTGTCTTGGAGGAATCCGGACAACCTCTCGCAGGCCGTCGCCGACGGAGCGAGCGAAATAATATACGTGGAAGTTGTAGTTTCGTGCGGGGGAAAATCGGTCTTGACGACCGGATGGCTCGTTACAAAGAGGGAATAGTAATGAAACAGTCAGAAAAATTCAATCGTGGGTTCGCCTATGTACTGGCGCTTCTGCTGCTGGCGATTTTCAGCACGCTGGCTGTGGCTTTTGCCTCCACTACCGACCTTGGCCTTCGCAAAAGCGAAAATTACCGCCGGGCCGACAAAGCGCGTCTAGCTGCCGAAGGCGGACTTGAATTCGTCGTGTACCTCCTGAAGGACTTGGAAACCCAGGGTTGGACCGGCCAACCCGACATGCTTCCGGTAGTGTACAGCCACCTGGCAGGACAATTGGATGGTACGCTCAACCTGTCCGGTGGGAGCATATCGCTGTTTGAAGAGTCCATCTCCGTGCCGAGTATTTCAGTGGATTCGGGCGACGCGAGTTTCAGTTTCGCTGTAACCTGTCCTGACGATTCGACCTTCAGGGTGATCGTAACGGGCGAGTCCGGTTCCTGCAGCAGGAGATTGGCAATCAATTACAACGTTACCGAGGATACCAGCATATTGAATTACTCCGTAGCAAGCCGATCCCGTGTGATTATCACCGATGCAGCCGTCGTTGACGGCGACATTTGCAGTACGTGGGACCGGACCTATATCAGCGGACACTACATCCCGCCGTTCTCCACAGATGAAGACACCGCCGTGAACGGAGAACTCGCGACTGTCATGAGCCAGTCGGGATTCGACGAGTACAATTCAGGCAGCTTCATTGAGGGCGAACACGAGGGACTGGTCTATGACGCGCCGAATCTTGAAGGATACACCACGGAGGATTTCGATACGTCCAGTTACCAGGCCGGTACGACGAACATTACCACGTTGGACCCGCCGAACCACTGGGACAATGACGACCCGTTCCCCGCACTCTCCAATATCCGCCGACGGATAGACCGCCCGGTGTACGAGAACCAGACATTCGACAACGTTTATATCCCCGTCGGATATAACCCCAAGTTCGTCAACTGTACGTTCAACCAGATAATTTACATCGACACCAACGAGGCAGCGACGCTGGATGAATGGTCGCATGGTTACTATAACGAGCACGCCATTCCGGGCGAGGAGCACCAAAGCAACGACGAGCATAACGATCACTCCAATAACGTGATCTTCGACGATTGCACGTTCAACGGTCCGGTCATCACGGCCGTTCCTCGCGATTACTGGTGGAGTAAAAACGCTCTTACTTTCACGGGCGAGACTACCTTCACTAACGACTATATGCCCGAAAGCACCATAATGGCGCCCAACTTCGGCGTCGATATCGGAGGCAGGGGTTACGACATAGAGGGAAATCCGGACAGTACATTAACGGGTATCATCGTCGGCGGTATCGTTGATATCCGAGGCAGGGCCAACATCGAGGGAACCATCCTCAGCATGTATTACCCCGATACCGACCGCGGCTCCGCTGCCAGGTATTATGGAACGAACATCGGTTGCGACGATGACGGCGGAGAGACCGGCGGCGCGACGGGATTCCCCGGAGACATCCGCATCGTTCCCAGGCCTGAATTCGAATTACCTTTCGGCATACGCAAGAAATACACAGTCCGGGCCGTAGCAGGATCATATGAGGAACTGACACCGTGACGAAACCTGCGAAAACACGACGAGGCTTTACGATCGCCGAAATGCTGATGGCCCTGGCGATCCTGGCGATGCTGCTGTCGGCGGTCGCCGTCGCCATGCACGCCAGCCTCCAAAACTACGGCGAAAACATGAAAATCGCTCAACTGACGCAAACCGCTCGCGTTGTGCTCAACCGGATGATGTCGGAGGTTCGCACAGCCGACGCCGTTGATTCAGCCTCGCAGCGAGTTACCATCATCCCCCCTCAACCCGATCCGGGAAACATCACGGAAATCGAGTACGAACTGGATGAAGGCGTCCTCTATTGCCGCCGAACTGTCAGCGGGGTGCAAACTTCCCTGTCTCTCATCGCATCAGACGATGATGTGCAGGTTACGGGATTCAGTATCGTCCGCGAAACAGGTATAGACGGCGAAGGAGTCGAATACACCAAGAGCGTAACGTCTCAGATGGACCTTCAGGCCGGCGACAACTCCTTTTCAGTTACCGCATCAGCCTGCCCGCGAAGGAACATAGAGTATTGATTGCCGGTCGGCAGGATAGGATGGAGCGCAGCGGAGTTCCGCTTGTTTCAGGATGAAACACGGGACTTTCCCGACGCGTCGGGACTCCGTCCCAGACTGCCGACTTTTCTTGGTAGTCGGTAGTCAGTAGTCAGTAGTCAGGAAAAACATTCCAACTCACCGGCTACCGGCTACTAAACTAATCCCGCGCCTTCCACACGCGCGTGTCGATGGTCTTCCCGTCGGGCGTAATTGCCTTCATCGTGCACGTGTCGCCTTCAATCTCGAAGATGCAGTAGTGCAGCGTGGAGAAGAAAACCTTTGAATAGGGGTTCTGTTTTTCTGCGTTTTCCGCCTTTTTGCGGAGTGGCGCGCCGGCGCCGCCGGAAATAATGTGCGTCAGCCCGCCGGGAAGTTCGCTGCGTTCATAAATGTGGTCATGCCCGCAGATGAAGGCGGTGGCCTTGTACCTGGTCAGCAGCGGTACGAGGACGTCCTGGCACTGGCGGACAGTCTTTTCCTTTGGCCGAGAGGTCTTTTTATCCAGCCGACCGTGCATCGACGACGAGAAGGCCGGATAATGGGTGAAGAAGAAGATGAACTTCGCCTTTGACCCAGCCAGCGTCTTGGCCAGCCACTTGCCGTTTTCACTGTCGGCCGAGAAGTCCTGCTCGCCGTCGATGCCGATAAGTTGCACGCCGTTGATAGTCTGCGACCAATTCCTGCTCTTGCCGTCCTTGCTCGGCGTGTAGAACAGTTCGTTGTACACGGGTGCGTTTCTCTCGTGGTTGCCGATGACGGCGTAGTACGGGATGGTTGCGAAAAACTCCTTGGCCGGAGCGAAATACTGCTCGTCCCACTCCCAGTCATTCCGGCCATAATTGACCATGTCGCCGGAAAAGACGACCAAATCCGGCTTGGCCTTGAGAACGGCCCCGGCCACCTTCGCCCAGTCCTTCGGATAAGTCCTGCTGTCGCCCATCGCGACGAAACGTAATCGGTCAGCGTGAACACTCACAGGCAAGACAACCTGTCCACGATAAGTGATCTCCACATCACGACACTTCAATCGCAGATTGTACGTGTATTCGTTGCAACTTCCCTTGAGTTTCTGAAGGTGGAATCGGTGCATCAGCCCGACTGGAGTCGTACCGACTACCGGCGGGATGATTTCCCTCATGTAAACTGGTTCGGCAGAGAGATTCCCTGTGGCTGGCATGTTTGTCCGGCAGGTAAGGGTGAAATAGTCCTTGCCGATAGCGCCGAGTATCGGGCCGGTCTGGATTCGCAAATGCTCTGCCTTCAGAGCCGCCAGGCGCATGGCGATCTTGAGTTGGATGTCCTTGGCCTTGCGCCGGCGAGTAGAAACGTTCTTGACGGCAATCTCGGCCGACAGGACGTTCCTGCCCTTTTTCAGCAGTTTGGCGTCGATAGCGGGGATTGTCTTGTAGTTCATCCACTTCATCGGGCCTTTGACTTCGCCGCCGTTGAGTGAATATTTTACTCGATATCCCATCGGCAGCCCGTGCATCAGTTCCAAAACGACGAACTCGGACGGCTCGGCGACGTCGAACTCCGTCCGCGCCAGGACGGCTGCGGTTGTCTTGGCCTTGATAGTAGGGGCCTCGGGCGAGAAGGTCTTTCCGCCGTCGGTGCTGTAGGTCCATTTCGCATCGGCCAGCAGCTGGGATACAGTTACGACAGGTGATTCGCTAGCCGCGACCGGCAGGGAGCGGGCAGTTTCCCGCTCGCTCTCGCTCGCGGCCAGTTGTCCTTTGGGGGCTTTATTCCTACCTGTGGTCTGTGCAGACAACGTCGAACCCAAAACGAGCAACAGCGAGAGCAAACCGATAAGAAATCTGCGATTCATGGTTGAACTCCTTTCAATGGCGAAACTTCCAAACGGTCTGTTAATCTACTTGTACTTTAACCGGCATGCAAGGATTTGCAAGATAAGCACCTATCGGGTAAATTAGTTCAATTGAAAATTGAAAATCGGAAATTGGAAATTGGAGCGAAGCGATGGCGGGTTTGGGCGTAAATATCGATCACGTAGCGACGGTTCGACAGGCGAGGCGAACGGTCGAGCCTGATCCGGTCTGGGCGGCGGCGGAAGCGGAACTTGGCGGGGCGGACTGCATTACCTTCCACCTCCGGCAGGACCGGCGGCACATCATCGACCGCGACGTACATCTCCTGAAGGAAACCGTTCAGGTCAAGTTGAATATGGAGATGTCGCTGGCCGACGAAATCGTCGAGATTGCCCTGGAGATAAAGCCCGAACAGGTCTCTCTCGTACCGGAGAAGCGCGAGGAACTTACCACCGAGGGCGGCTTGGACGTAGCCGGGCAGGCCGAACGGGTGGCCGGCGCGGTAAAGCGGCTTAAGGATGTGGGAATCGTCGCCAGCGCGTTCATCGACCCGGACCCTGTCCAGATTTCAGCCTCTCGCGACGCCGGCTTCGACGCCATTGAAATACACACCGGCAAATACGCCAACGCCAAAGGCGATGATGAAGTAGCCGGAACGCTGGCGGAAATCCGCGATGGTCTGTCAGCCGGTCTTGATGCCGGCCTGATCGTCCATGGCGGGCACGGGCTGACCTATCGCAATGTAACGCCGGTAGCGGCGATGGAAGGCTTCAGCGAGTTCAATATCGGGCACTCGATTATCGCGCGAGCGGTTTTCACAGGTTTGCGAGAAGCGGTTGCGGAGATGAAAAGACTGATAGAGAAGGCTGCCGGCAGATGAACCCACTGGGAATTGACGACATTATTAATGCGATTCAGAACCGTTGTGTTCGTATTACCAACCATGCCGACGAGGAAGCGGAAAACGACGACCTTACATTTGAGGAAATTTACTACTCAGTCCTTCATGGTGAAATCATTGAAAACTATCCTGAAGATGAGCCGTATCCGAGTTGCTTGATATTGGGGCGAACGTTTGCGAGTGTACCTGTTCACAGCGTTTGGGCGTATAATAATGTGAGTAAGTGGGCTGTAATGATTACAGTTTATCGTCCCGACCCAAATATGTGGGTCGATTGGCGAGAAAGGAAAAGGTAGTTATGAAACCTTTTGAGAAATGTCCGGTTTGCGGTGGTGAATTGGTGGAGAAGGAAGTAGAAAAGATTTTGCGAGGTGGTGTTGACACTGCCGTGATCAAGGTGCGGGCGGAGGTTTGCCTCCACTGCGGCGAACGCCTCTACAGCGAAGAAACAGTCAAGCGCTTTGAGGAAATCAGGACGAAACTTAAACAACAACAAACCGCTGATTTCCGACAATTAGGAAAAACTTTTGAAGTGGCCTGAAAACCATTCGCGCGAATTTGCGATAAAGGCGTAAAAAATGTCTGACAGGATTAAACTCGAAGGTTCGATGGTGGCGTTGGTTACGCCGTTTCGCGGCGGCGAAGTCGATTTTGACGCGATGGGTCGGCTTATAGATTTTCAACTCGCCGGCGGGACGCAGGGGCTTGTCCCCTGCGGCACGACGGGCGAATCGCCCACGCTCAGCCATATCGAGCACGACAAGGTGATAGAGTTCACCGTTGAACGAGCGGCTGGGAAGGTCCCCGTCATCGCCGGGACCGGCAGCAACAACACAGCCGAGGCTGTCCGCCTGACCGCTCACGCCAGAGACGCCGGCGCAGACGCCTGCCTGGTCGTCAACCCATATTACAACAAGCCGCCCCAGCAGGGGATGTACGAGCACGTTGCGACCCTTGCCGAGGTCGGCCTGCCGATTGTGCTTTACAACATCCCCGGCAGGGCGGGAATCGAACTCGCCGCCGAGACGATCATCCGCATGTACAACGAGATCGACCAGGTCGTCGCCGTCAAGGAGGCCACCGGAAAACTGGACGCCGCTTCGGCCTTGGCGGCTGAATGCGACATTACGATTATCTCCGGCGACGATTCGCTGACGCTGCCGATCTGCTCGGTAGGGGGGCGAGGCGTCATCAGCGTCCTTGCGAATATATTCCCCGCCGAGGTTCGCAAACTTACCGACGCCGTCGGAGCCGGCGATATGGCTGCCGCCACCGCCCAGCACCTGAAACTTTTCCCGTTGTTCAAGGGCATGTTCGTCCAGACCAACCCGATCCCCATCAAGGCCGCCCTTGCAATGGCCGGTATGATCGAAAACGAACTCCGCCTGCCGCTTCTGCCGCTGGCGGAAAAATACCGCGCAGACTTGGCGGAGATGCTGAAACCGTTCGGTGTTGGAGCATAATTTTAGCGGGCCAATGATTGAATTACGGTTGAAATCCCTGTGGGTAACACTTGAGCATGTCGAAGACCGGGTACTCGGCTATGTCTATCTTCAGCAAATTGCCCCTGGTCAGGTTGAAGAAACCGTGGAAGTTGAGTCGCTTTCTGTTATGGTTGACTACGACGTGGATGGTAAACTTCTTGGTGTGGAATTTCTTGCTGCTGAAGAGGCTGATGAAGATTTTGTCCTATCGGTTGCAAAGAAGCTCAACGCACCAATCCTTGCTGGCATTGATTTAGCGGAAGCCTGCAAAAATTTTTTCTAACATCTTATATCGAAAGGATATTCACGTGAACAGAAGCACATTACAGCGGTGTTTTGTTGCTGTCGTTGCTATTGCGTTGTTGGCGTGTGGGGCGGGCTGTGGTCTGATCGAGAAACCCGGCGTCAGCATCGCGGGAGTGAAGGTCCGGGACGTCAAATTGACCGATGCGACGCTGCTCTTCGACGTGAAGGTGGACAACCCATATACGGTGCCGCTTCCGATTGGTAATCTGGACTACGTCCTGTCCAGTCATGGTTTGCAGTTTCTCACCGGCACAGCGGATTTGCAGGGAACGGTTCCTGCCGGCGGAAGCAAGACCCTCAGCCTGCCGGTTAAGATTAACTTCCTGAAACTAATCAACGCGGTCAAAGACGCTCGACCCGGTTCAACGATTCCCTATAAGGCCGATATGGGTCTGTCAATGGATACACCGGTTCTGGGCAAGATACGTGTTCCGATGAGCAAGGAAAGCGAGATATCCATTCCATCCGCGCCGGCTTTGCTGGATCGACTCATGAACCTGGCGAAGTAAAAACCGTCCCTGTTTAATCCACTGCTCTTTTTTTTCCGGTGGCGGCGTAGTACAGGTCGATGAGTTGTCCTGCCATTTTTGCCGGCGAGTGGTTTTCGCGGAGGTAAGCCAGTGCGTTTTCGGCGAGTCTTTCGGAGGCGGGGTGGTCGTTCATAAGTAAGGCGAGTTTATCCGCCAGTTTGGCGGCGCTGCCGGGGCGGTACGTCAGGGCCGTTTCGTCGGGAATGATGAAATCGCAGGCCTTGGCCCCGGCGGCGACGACCGGCACGCCGGCAGCCATGGCCGAAAGAAGTTCTATCTCCAAGCGATCCGACGGCATCGGCGAGATGAAGATGTCGGCTGCGCGTAGGATGCCCTTCAGTTCGTCCGCATCCTGCCGGTCCACGAATGTCAGGGACTGCATCAGGCCCAGTTTTTCCGCCAGTCGGCGGAGGCGGGTTTCGTCAGGCCCATTGCCTACGATGAAGAAGACGCAATCCCGCCCGGATTTTTGCAGTTGGGCGAACACCTTCAGCACCGCGGCGAAAGGTCGGTACTCCCGAAATTCTCCCCCGGCGACAATGGCGATGGAATGGGCGGGATCGACGAAGCATGTAGCCTCGCGGGCCTGGTGAACGCCCGGGCGGAGCAGCTGGATCATATCGTCTGGGCCGACGTGCGACCTCAGCAGTCGTTGATGGATAGGCTCACCGGCGGCGAGTATCGCCCGGCAGTGCGCATCCGGCGTCCGCACATCCCAGCCAAGCGAATAAACGCCGATGATGTAATCCAAACCCGCCTCGGCTGCCAGCCGGCCCGTAAGGTCCGCCGCATCGGCGTCCAGTGCGTGCAGCAGGGATATACCGGCATGGGCGACCTGCTGGGCGAGGGCCTCGAATGCCCACCCGCGCAGGAACGGAAGGCGGGTCGTGTCGTATCTGATAATCCGCACCGGCGGGGCGGGGATATTTGCGACATCCACCTTCGCCGGGCAAAGCAGCGTTATGCCCAGCGGCTCATCCAGCAGTCCGACTATCATGTGTCGGACCACAGGGCCCAGATTGCGCAGTGTTTCACCGCCCGCGACAAGCCCCACGTGAACAGGTTTTACCGAAACCTTCCCGGAAGTTTCAGCCGAATTGTCGGATACTGTCTGCGACATATACGCTTGCCTTATTGTATCGACAGCGTGGCGTGTGGAAAGAAACTTTCATGTCTCGTCAATTCAACTATTGCAATTTACCGGCGATAATGGGATAGTATCGCCGTTTTGGCGGATATTCCGGCTGGTCATCGGCACAGAAGCGCTAAAAGCGGATACCAGAACCCAGGGAAGAGAAAGGAAAGGTGCGATGTTCAGCAACGTATCAGCGAAGATGTACGAAGGTATCGTAGGACTTATCGGGAAATTTCGGCGCAGCGGCAGGCCGGTGTATCGACCCGGACTTCTGGAAGAAGGATGGGTCATCGCAAACCATAAACTCGTCTCCTTCCACGTGGCGTTCCTGTCCAGCCTGCTGATGCTGACAGGTGGCGGATGGAGCAATTGGAAGGTATTGAACTTCATGTTCAACCCGATCCACGGCGAGGTGATCATCTCATTCATCATCCTGTATCTGTCCTACCACATTAATATCGCCGTCCATGAATTAGGCCACTACCTGGCGGCGGTGCGGACGAATAACCTCCGCCCGGAATACCTCGAAGACGCCAACAGGCAACTGGCGACGAACAAGTTCGGCCTGTACCTCAAGGCGATTGTGCTCATTCCGTTTGGGAAGTTTCCCGGCATCAAGAAAGAGGCCGGTAACTTCTTCCCGGACGTCAAGACCCAGAACCTCGCGGTCTCGGCTGCCGGGCCTGTTACCAGCGCCAAGTTGTCCATGGCGACGCTTCCGCTGGGGGTCATACTGGTATTCGTGGGCGTAGCCCCGTTCCTTGGTAATGGCGCCGGGTGGGGCGTTCCAGCAATTATCATAGGCCGACTGCTGGCGACGATCGGCATCGTGGCGATGCTTGACCGCATGTTGGCGGACTCCGGCGCGTTGAAGGCGTTCCGCGCCCGCCAATCCGGCGCTGCCGCCAAGGCCGCAGAGGCGCGACGTGCCGCCGCTACCGGTGAGTGGGACACCGCCGGCATCAAGAAGAAGATGCTGGAAACCCGCCTCCGTGAAATCGATGTGGACGGCAAGGCGGTCCGCGCGCCATGGCAATTCCGAAACTGCCTCATGGGCGGGCGACACACCGAAGAGCAGGGCGGAAACCTCTCGTTCCAGGAGTTCATGTTCCTGCCCCTCTCGGCCACCGATTACGTCGAGGCCCAGCGGATGACAAACGCACTCCAGAGCCGGGTCATCCAGATAGTCCAGGATTCGGCGGGAATGAACTTCGTCGGCATCGGTCTTGAAGGCGGAATGGTCGGCGCTTACAGCAAGCGAGGCGATGACGCCATCCCCGAAGAGCGAGCCTTGAAGGTCGCCGTCCAGGCCATCGAAGAGTGCGGGTTC
>DAOWOP010000245.1 GCA_030642005.1 Planctomycetales bacterium | reverse complement strand
CTGATGGTTTTTCGCAAAGCGATAATGCGGTACGGCCAAACCGCGGCTCACACAAGTACCTGATAATAAAGAGAGATACCGACAATGGCAAAGATTCGATGGGGCGTAATTGGTTGCGGCGGCATAGCCGCGAGGCGAACGATTCCCGAGTTCAAACAGATGGTTTCCAATGCGGAAATTGTCTCAGTAATGGATATTTCAGCAGACCGGGCGAAGGAGGTCGCCGGGCAGTTCGACATTCCGCATTGGTGCGATACGGAAGAAGAGTTGCTGGAGCAGGACATCGACGCGGTTTATATCGCCACGCCTCAGAACGTACATGCCTCACAGACCGTCCAGGCTGCTCAGGCGGGCAAACACATCCTCTGCGAAAAGCCCATAGCGATTACCGTCGAGGAGGTGGGCTGGATGGAAGACGCCTGCACAAAGGCGGGCGTAAAGTTCATGCTCGCGTGGTGCATGAGGCAGAACGTTTATAACAAGAAGGCCCGCGAACTGGTGCAGTCCGGCGCTGTAGGCCGGGTTGTTATGGGCAGGGCGCAGTTGACCTGCTGGTATCCGCCCATACCCGATGCGTGGCGCCAGGATATTTCCATAAGCCACGGTGGGGCGCTTTTAGACATGGGTACGCATTGCCTTGACATGCTCGAATGGATTATGGACGCGAGGATCGTCGAAGTAACCGGCTTCCAGGACCTGCTCGTACAGGAATACCGCACACGGATTGAAGATACTTCAACCATCGTCGCACGTTTCGACAACGGCGCGCACGGGATCATCGATAACTATTTCAACGTACCCGACGCCGCAGCCAGAAACAGTCTGGAGATCTTCGGGACCAAGGGTTCGATTATTGCATACGGCACGATCGGGCAGGACCCCGCCGGCAACATGTTCAGCGTAACCCAGCCGGAAGAAACCGGATACGACGCCGACCAGGTCCGCAACGTTGAGGTGAATCGGCAGGAATATGACCTTGAGGGGGTCGGGATTTACGGGCAGATGATTACGATTTTCAGCGATTGCATCCTTCACGACAAGGTCCCGCCGACGTCCTTTGCCGACGGCAGACATTCGGTTGCGGTTGTTAACGCAATTTATAAATCTGTGGCGGACAAGCGTGTGGTTCAAGTCGAAGATTGACTTGTAGCGCCCGCCGGGAAAAGAAAATGTTAAAAGGTATATCTTACTGGTCGTTCTCCGGCGGCTTGGAGAATACGGCGGAGTATGAAGCCGTCTTCAGGCAGGCCAAGCGGCTGGGGTTCCAGTCGGTAGAGGCGGCGATCGCCCCGGAAGGCGTGCTGACCTTCAACAGCACCCATGCCCAGTGTCGTGGTATCCGCTCGGCTGCGAAGGCGGCGGGGGTGGAGATTTCCTCCCTGGCTTCAGCGGTACACTGGGGATGTTCGTTCACCGACAGCAAGGCATCGGTACGAAAACAGGCGATTGCCTATACCCGTAAAATGATGCAGGTGGTCCGCTGGCTTGGCGCAGACGCGATACTGGTGATACCAGGCGCGGTCGATGTGTTCTTTGATCCAAACGCCGAGCGCGTGCCTTATGACCTTTGCTGGAATCGAGCCGCCGAAAGTATCGGCGAGTGTCTGTCCGAAGCCAGGCGGCTGCGTGTGAGAATATGCCTGGAAAACGTCTGGAACAAATTCCTTCTGTCGCCGCTGGAGATGGCGCGCTTCATTGACGCCTTCAATAGCCCCTACGTCAAGTGCTACCTCGACCTGGGCAACTGCATGATGAACGGTTTCCCACAGGATTGGATTACGATCCTGGGCAAGCGGCGTATCGGGCGGGTTCACGTTAAGGACTTCGCATTCCGCTTCTACGGCGGCGGCGAAAAGGGCGCCGATCGCAAGATCGCCGAGAGTTGCCGCGGGATTGCCAAAGGCGGCGCTTGGGCCGGAGCCTTCAATTTCTGTGACCTGGGGCAAGGCGACGTGCCGTGGGACGAAGCCGTCCGGGCACTGAAAAAAATCGGTTACACAAGCAGCGTTACCGCCGAGATGTTGCCTTCCAGCCCGGGGTTGCTTCGGCGGACTTCCAGGGCAATGGACAGACTGTTCAAGGGATGTTTCTAAAAAAGATAGTGTTGTTACCAACGAAAGGAATTTAATTATGTCAACATTGGCGATTAAGGGAGGTTCACCGGTTCGTCGGAAGCCCTTTACTGAGTGGCCGATCTTTGATGAGCAGGAAGAAGCGGCGCTGCTGAAGGTCTTCAGGAGCGGCAAGTGGTGGCGTTTCGCCTTTGGGCAGGGGGTCGAACTGACCGAGCCGGAAGAAGGCGAGCACAGCCAGACAGCGCTCTTCCAGAAGGAATTCGCCGAGTATCACGAGTGCAAGTATGGCATCGCCGCCGCCAACGGCACGGGAACACTGGAGATAGGTATCCGGGCGATGGACCTGGCCGTCGGCGACGAGATAATCGTGCCGGCCTATACCTACGTCGCCAGCGCGACCTGCGTGCTTCAAAATAATCTCGTTCCGATCTTTGTCGATGTGGACCCGGATACGTACAACATCGACCCGGAAAGGATTGAACAGGCCATTACGGATCGCACACGTGCGATAATGGTTGTGCATTTCGGCGGTCAGCCTGCCGACATGGACCGCATAACGGCCATTGCCGACAAGCACAACCTGGCGGTCATTGAAGACGCCGCTCACGCCCATGGCTGCGAGTGGAAGGGCAAAAAAGCCGGCTCAATGAGCCTGTTCAGTTCCTTCAGTTTCCAGGCGGCGAAGAACATGACCGCGGGGGAGGGCGGCATTATCCTGACCGACGATGAAGCCTTCGCAGCCGAATGTGATTCCATGGTCTGGTCCGGGCGTCGGACAGGCCGGCCTTGGTATGAGTTCCATCGCCTCGGCTGGAATTATCGCATGACGGAGTTTCAGGGCGCCATCCTGCGGGTTCAACTCCAGAGGCTGGAAAAGCAAATCCTGCATCGTGAGCGAATGGGGGATTATCTATCGACGTTGCTCGATGGACTCGACGGCGTATCGCCTCTCGTGCGGGACGAACGAACGACCCGCCACGGCTACCACATTTACATGTTCCGCTACGACGAGCAGGCCATCGGCGTGCCGAAAGAGAAATTCGTTGACGCACTTGTTGCCGAGGGCATACCGGCCTTCGGCGGCTATACATTCGGCCTCTACAGGAACCCGATGTTCCTTAATAAGAAGTTCATCAACGGCGGATTTCCGCTGGGCACGGAGTATCACGAGGACATTGACTACGCTTCGTTTGCTGAAAAATGTCCGGTCTCCGAACGCGCCTGCAACAGCGAGGCGGTCTGGCTGCCGCAAAACTTGTTACTTGGAAATAAGAAAGACATGGATGACATCGCCGAAGCCATAGAAAAAGTACTGAAAAACAAAAATGAACTATAAGTCTGGCCATATAGTTCAGAAGATATGAAAGCCGTGCGTTGTCTTCGGGCCGAGCCGTATGGACAAGAAGGGAATGGT
>DAOWOP010000234.1 GCA_030642005.1 Planctomycetales bacterium | reverse complement strand
CGTAACAGAGTGGGTGCGTCGCGACACGGCCCGAGCCGGCCGAGTCGGCGTGCTTTCGGGGATTCACTGGATCAGCAATCACCTCGCCGGAAGGACATTTCGTCTGGGCCGACTGATGTACATGCCGCGACCGTTCGAGGGGGAACTGACGCTCTATCGCAGCCGGAAAAACGACAGAACGATTGCGATTCCCCATCCACACCTGCGGTTCCGCCGCGACGGACAGTTAGATGGCGCCGGCGGACGGCACGACCCGGAAGGGGCATGGGAGACGCAAGTCCTCCGGCGCGGCGGCACGCTCGTCAGCAACGCCTGGATATCGCCCCGCGGCCATGCCTGCCGGGAAGAGATCCGCCTTGACCTGACGGTATGGGAGGCGGCGCTGGAACATGGCGACCAGACGCTGGAGTTCCACATCCCCGGAGGCGAGCCACTTGACCACGACGCCTGCGGAAAGTCGTTCCGCCGGTCGCTGGAGTTCTTCGCCGATCACTTCCCGGAGATTACTCCCCGTGCGATCTACAGCGGCGGGTGGTGGAGCGATCCCCAATTGCAGGATATGCTGCCGGAAAAGGCCAACCTGGTCCGCTTCCAGCGGGAGATGTATCTTTACCCATTGGATTACGGCGCCGGAGGCGAGCAACCCATCCTGGGCTCTGACTACAAGAGCCTCAACGACGCCCCTCAGCGGACAGCCCTCCAGCGAGCGGTCGTCAAGCACCTGCGGGCCGGCGGGCAAATGATGGCGGCGGGTGTCGTCCTGCTGGCCGACGACGTAGCCGCCGGCTGCTGGGGAACACAGCGATATATCAATACCGCCGGACCGTGAATCGCACCGGCTTCAGTGAACATACCAAAGCGCACTTGACGCGCCTGCTCGAGGGGCTTATTTTCCTACGCCGCAACGTGGGAATCAAAGATAAGGAATTGGCCATGGCAAAAAACGCGGAACTGGTGGAACTGACGAACAAGTACCTCATCGAAAACTACGGCCGCCTGCCGGTGGCGATGGTGCGGGGGTCCGGCGCGAAGATATGGGATGCCGACGGTAAAAAATACCTGGATTTTTTCGCCGGCTTCGGCGCCGGCGGAGTAACCGGCCACTGCCATCCAGCCGTCGTCTCGGCCGTAAAGGCACAGGCCGATGAACTGCTCTGCTGCGGCAACCTCTTCACCAACGCCCCGCAGGTCGAACTCGCCCGGCGGATTACCGAAAACGCCTTCGGCGGAAAGGTATTCTTCTGCCATAGCGGCGCAGAGGCGAATGAAGCCGCCATTAAACTGGTGCGCCTGGCGGCAGGGACGGGGCGATACAAAATTATCTCCTTCAATGATTGCTTCCATGGCAGGACGATGGGTTCGCTGTCGCTTACGCCCGAATCGTTCCAAAAAGGTTTCGAGCCGATGCTTCCAGGTAACGTCATGGTCGATTACGGCGATCTGGACGCCGTGGCTGAGGCGGTCGATGACGAAACAGCCGGTGTATTCGTCGAGCCGATCCAGGCTGAAGGCGGCATGAATGAACCAACGGTGGAATTCATGCAATCCCTGCGAGCGATGTGCGACGAGAAGAATCTGCTGCTGGTCTGCGATGAGGTCTGGACGGCTCCGGCGCGGACGGGCAAGTGGTTCGCGCATCAGCATTATGGTATCACCCCGGACATTATGACGGTGGCCAAGGCGATCGGCGGAGGCCTGCCGGTCGCGGCGTGCGTCGCCGGCCCAAAATACGCCGACGTTCTGGTCCCCGGAACCCATGGCTGCACGCTCGGAGGCAACCCGCTCTGCGCCGCTGCCGGAGCCGCTACGATGAAACTCATCGAAGACGAAAACCTTCTCGACCGGGCCGAAAAACTCGGCGGGCAAATCATCAAGACGATACAGGAAGCAAAAATACCCGCCCTCCGGCAGGTTCGCGGCAAAGGCGTAATGTTCGGGTTGCAGTTCGACCCGGCAAGGGAGGCCAAACCGATTATGCTTGCGTGCATGGATCGGGGTCTGTTGGTCTGCGTGGCGAAAAACAACGTCCTCCGCCTGGCGCCGCCGCTGACAATCACGGAGGCCGAACTGACCGCGGGGATGGAGATACTCATCGACGTGCTGAAGAGGTAGCCCCGTCTACTCAAACGAGAGGTTTCCGAAGAACTCCGGCCTGTGGTAGTCCGGTTCAGGCCAGTCGATCCGGTTCCATGCTGCGTATTGCGGGTCGGTCTTTCCGCCGCAGCGGTAGAAGTTCGCCCGCCAGGTGTCGCCGGATTTCGGAGCGACCCGGCGACCGACGAGTCTGGAAATCGCCTCAAACGGTATCGCCGCCGCAAGCCACCAGCCGTCGTCGACCGGGGATTCTTCCTTCGTCGGCGTGGGGATGGAGGTCTTTACCTTGACGGCGTCAAGCACCTCCGGCGGCGCGAGCGTCCGGCCCCCGTGGCCTGCGCCAAAGCCCATGTGAACCGTCCCGCAGCAGTTGGCTTCGAAGTTGAGGTGGCTGCCGGCGCCTTCGGACTCGAACGCGATGAAAAACTCCACGCAACTGTCCTTGTACACGTCGCCGTTGGGGCGGGTCTCGACGGCGTAGATGTGCTTGTCGGCGCAGACAAACAGGAGGTAGATCGCCTCGTCGTCGTAAAGCACCGCAGCGGTCGTGTTCTGCTTTTCGCCGGTGATGTACCAGGGATATTCATCTATCGAGAGCCTTTCGGCCTGATTCCATGCCGTCTCATCACAGGCCAGTCGCACTGGTCGGCCCGCCCGGCGAACGAGATAATTCTTTGGCTGATTCATCTTCGCGGTCTTCCATATCAGCGATTGGGTGGCACGGTCAAGTCGAAGACTTGGCCGTGCCAGGGCGGTCAGCATTGCAGGTCCTTTGTTTATTAGGTTTTGGCTGATTGCTGAATGCTGATTGCTGAATGCTTTGAGGCGATGTCTGACTTTTCAGACAGAGCCTAGCCCTACTCCTTCTCCACGCGGATGAGTGAATGGATTTCATAGTCGGTGAGTTTGTCGCGCCCGTTCAGGAAGCACAGTTCAATCAGGAACGCCACGCCGGCAATATCTCCGCCGAGGTCTTCGACCATTTCGCAGGCGGCGGCCATTGTCCCGCCGGTGGCCAGCAGGTCGTCCAGCATGAGGACTTTGTCGCCGGCGGCGATGGCGTCGGCGTGCATCTCGATTGCGTCCGTGCCGTATTCGAGGGCGTACTCCCTGCTGACGGTTTTGTGCGGCAGTTTGCCGGGTTTGCGGACGGGCACGAATCCTGCGCCGATTTCACGCGCGACGGCGGGGCCGAAGATGAACCCCCGGCTCTCAATGCCGACGACAATCTCGATACCGGCGTCCCTGTAAGGCTTCGCCAACTGAAGCACAGCCTCATCCAGCGCCACAGGATCGAGCAGTAGCGGCGTGATGTCCTTGAAAATGATGCCCTTCCTGGGGAAATCCGGTATGTCCCGAATGAAATCGCCAAGGTCAATCATTCATCGTAACTCCTGAAAAAAGGTTTCACCAACCTGCAGGCAGGCAGGCAGACGGATAAGTGTAACGTCGCAACGACGGGAAACAAGAATAAGTTAATCGCGAATAGCGCTGCCAATGGGCAGGCAGGGAACGATTGGGAACAATTCGGAACCAATGGGAACGAAACGGAACGATACGGAACGATTCGGAAAGAATGGGAAAGTTTGGGAAAGTTTGGGAAAGTTTTAAAAACACGTAATTCCCTTACTGTCAAGCACTTACGCATTTTCGCCCCGAAAATCACCCCGTTTTTGAATTCGCCGTCTTGCCTATCTTGCCCAAACTCTACGGCTTGTCATTGTGGATTGCGGATTGTGGATTTCTTTTCCAAGTCCCTAATCCCAAGTCCCTAGTCCCTATCTTCTGGTTGACTGG
>DAOWOP010000249.1 GCA_030642005.1 Planctomycetales bacterium | reverse complement strand
TTCATCAGGAAACTCTCCGGGACCGTCTGAACGTTGAAGACTTTCCATGGAACTTTCCCGTCGATTCGTCCCGCCACCATAGGCCCGGCCCCGTCGTCGCCGGACATTTCATTGCCGACGCATATAATCACACTGGCCGGCGTCAGAAACTCGGCGATGTGTTTTGCCAGGTGCTCGACCGTATCAATGCCGAGATTGTGCTCGTGTTCGTGGCTTGGGGACATTCCCTTGACGGTTTGCTTGATATTCTCACGCAGGCTGCACTGGATTTTGTGATTTTTAGACATTTTGACCTTTTACAACAGAAAGATAGCAGGATTACGGGGATTACAGGATTATAGGGATTTTATTTTATTTCAATCCCCGAAATCTCTAAATCCCTGAAATCCCGCTATCTTTCTTCTACTCGCCCCAGAGTTCGCGGACCACTACGGTCCTGCGGCAGTCCGGGCAGAGGACTCGCATCAGTTCGTTTCGCGCCATCGGCTCGGCGACGCCCGTGGCGAACGGCTCGGCCAGGTCCATCGACCCATCGGCTGTGAGTATCAGCGTTGGATTGGCGTAGGCTTTCGAGCCGAGTTTGTCCGCCAGCCAGAGCAGGTGTTTGCGTGCGCCTACCACCGCGCCGCAACTGCTGCAGATTACCAGTTCATGCTCGATGGTGTTGCGTAGTTCAGAGCGGTCGAACGTAGCCATGTCGAACGTTTTGGTCATCCGGACGCCGGTCTCGACGGTGCAGTTCAGTTCGCACTGGCCGCAGAAGATACACTTGTCGTGGTGTATGGTCAGGCGGCGGACGGGCGGGTCGGCGTCGGTGTCATCGACGACCTTGATCGCCAGTGCCGGGCAGACCTCCGCGCAGGCCTTGCAGCCGATGCAGTCGTCCTCGTTGTATTCGCTCCTGCCGCGGAATCCGTCGGGCGGCTCGTGCGGCTCGAAGGGATACTTCGTGGTATAAGGCCCACGGAAGACCGCTCGGATGGCCTCTTTAAGTTCTCGAAGTTTGGGTTTTCTCACAGTTAGCCTCTCCGGGCGCCAATACCCTGTCGGCTTGCAAAGGTCTGCTTAAATTCTCGAAGTTCAGGTTTTCTCACGCTCGGCCTCCTGGATGTCGGCAGCCTGTTTCCTGTGTTCAGCCCGGATGGTCCTGGCGCGATCGACGAAGGCGTCTTCAACGCTCACCTCCCTGGCCAGCGGTACGCCTGAGATGTAAGCGCCGCGGCATATAGCGTGCGCCCCGACCGGCGAGGTCAGCAGCAGGAAGAGCGCACAGATGATAGCCTTGACGAACATGGCCCAGTTGCCTCCGACGCCGAACAGGGCCGTCGCCACCAGGAGCATAGCCGTGCCTAAAGTTACGCACTTTGTCGATGCCTGTGCGCGGTTGTACACGTCCGGCAGGCGCACCAGTCCGATACAGCCCAGCACGTCAAACGCCAGACCGATGCCGAAAAGCCAGCAGGCAATGGTCTCAAGCATCGTAGCACCTGCCTTCCAGGTATTTTGCCAGGGCCAGCGTCCCGACAAAACTCGTCAGTGTCCATGCAATTGCGACGGTCATGTAATAATCCCGATAAACCCCCGCCGTTGGCGAGTCTGTGGTCTGAGGCCAGAGGGTCATCACGCAGCAGAAGCCCACCATCAACGTGCCGAGGATATCAATGGCGACGGTCCGGTCCGGCGCGGTCGGACCACGCCCGATACGGTCCAGGCACAGCAGCGATCCGAAGATCAGCACGCCCATTGCCACTTGAAGAAAAGTTACGCTCATTCGAATATCCTCCTGAGCAACGGTTCGAAACGTCCGACGATCTCGGCACATCGCTTTTCCTGATCGTCGGTGTGGATATTGATCCAGTGAACGTAGAGGTCCTGGCCGTCAATGTCGATTGTGAGGGTGCCGGGAGTCAACGTGATGGAGTTGGCAAGGAACGCTTTGGCCAGTTCGCCGGTCAGGTTTGTGCGGACCTTCACGATTCCCGGACGGATCGGCACATCAGGGTGAATGACGCGAACGGCTACGTCCAGGTTCGCCCGAATGCAGTAGTAAAGGAAGTAAGGCAGATATATGGCTGCATAAAACCACCGCAGGGGGTTCAGCACTTTGGCGATGCCTGCGGGGAATCTGGACCCTATTGTTGCCGTTATAATTGCGGCAAAGAATACACCTGTGAGTATTACCGACCAGTGGAACCGCCAGAACAGCAGCATCCATAAGGCCAATATCGCCACGAAACACGCGGCGGCCCGGCCGAACCTGTCAGATTTCACGCTCATTGTGCACCTCCCAATGCAAGCCGACCGGCTGAAATCGCGCTGTTCAACAGGGCCTTATCGGCCGGGTCGAATAAGTATTGCTTCAGCGGCAATATTGCCAGACCCGCCAGGATGCACACCACCGCCAGGACGACCATCCCCACGCCCATCGGCCAGGCCGATTCACGCGCCGACTGCGTCCGCGAAGAAACAGGCCCCTCCAGGGCGTACCGCTGAACCTTTACGAAACTCAAAAGTGTCAGCAGCGCAACCAGCGCCGCCAGAAACGCCAGAACCGGATACCCCGCCACCACAAGCGCGACGATGATAATGAGTTTTGAGAAGAAGCCGTTGAACGGCGGGACGCCGGCGATGGACAGCGCGCCGATCCGGCAGCAGAAACTGGTAATCGGCATCCGCCGGGCCAAGCCGCCCATCTCCTTGAGGTTGCGCGTGCCGGTAGCCTGCTCAATCGACCCGCTGGAAAGGAACAGCAGACTCTTGAAAGTCGCATGATTGAACATGTGGAACAGCCCGCCCAGCAGGCAGAGCGAGGCGACGGACCTGTTTCCGCCTCCGGCTACCACCGCCGCGGCAACGCCCAGCGAAAGAACCACATAACCCATCTGCGAAATAGAATGGTATGCCAGCAGTCGCTTGAAATCCCACTGCCCGATCGCCAGAAAGACCCCCGCAACCATTGAAATCGTCCCAAGGACAATCAGAACGTTGGCGTAATACTCGCTGGCGCCGAGGACGCCGAAAACGATGCGGGCCAGGGCATATACACCGGCGGCCTTGATAAGAACGCCGGAGAGCATCGCCGAGATCGGCGCCGGCGCTGATGGGTGCGCATCAGGCAGCCAGGCATGGAACGGAACCATAGCCGACTTCAGCGCCAACCCGCCCAGCAGGCACGCCGCCGCCAGCATGACGGCCGGGCTGTGGGCCAACTGCCGGGCGGAAATAATATCAGCAACACGGGCCATATTCAGTTGCCCGGTCAAAGAGTACAGCACCGTAATCCCGATCAGTATAAACGTCGATGCCAGCACGCCCAGAACCAGATACTTGAACGCCGCTTCAAGTTCCTCGCTCTCTGTGCCGAAGGCGACCAGGCCGTAACTGGCAATGGCCGCTATCTCGATGAATACGTACATGTTGAACAGGTCGCCGG
>DAOWOP010000172.1 GCA_030642005.1 Planctomycetales bacterium | reverse complement strand
CCGTTGCTTCCGCTGCATTCCCTCGGACACGAATTCCTCCCCCCTCCAATCCACGCCGGCGGCCTGCTATATCATGGCATGGCCCCGCTGATCAGCCAGTGCATCGTCGAGGGCCTGATGAGGCCAAGGGCCTATCATCAACTCAAATGCTACGAGGCAGCGGTAACCTGGGCCAGGACGGAAGGCTTTATCTCAGCGCCGGAAACCTCACACGCAATCGCCGCCGTCATCGACGAGGCCAACAAGGCCAAAGAAGAAGGAAAGGAAAAGGTAATCATCTTCAACTGGTCCGGCCATGGGCTGATGGACCTGACCGGCTACGACGCTTACTTCTCGGACAAACTGAAAGACTATTCCTTGCCGCAGGAAGTTCTGGACGAGGGAATCGATGTGATTAAGGA
Organism: Planctomycetales bacterium; assembly: GCA_030642005.1. Lineage (GTDB taxonomy): Bacteria > Planctomycetota > Phycisphaerae > SM23-33 > SM23-33 > JAUWNJ01. The sequence goes on along the minus strand of DAOWOP010000172.1, from coordinate 5,336 downwards.
TTTGCCCAAACCGGAAATCCGCAGATCAGGAAAGTGGTAAGCCTGCATAAGCCAGGCATCTTCCGGTACAAACTTCATAGATAGCGCCACGAGAGCGCCCTCCAGGCTGAATCTCGCTTCGTGCTTGATGAGTGAACATGGGCCGGCCAATCGGAAAATACGACTCGAAGAAACGCTACTGCCCCATGCTGGGCCACGAGGTGTCGTTTGCCTACTGTCGGGCGCCCGGGACCAATCTTCCCTGCCGCAGGATATTTGACTGCTGGCGGCAAGTTGTCGATATCGAAGGCTTCATCCGTGAACACTTTAACGACGACGAAATCGACAGCATTCTCGCCCCCCGCAAGGACAAGATGACATCGCTTGTGGAACTGATCGAAAAGGCGCGCAGGGACAACGGACCCTCCGAATAGGCTGCATCCTTACAAACCAGGCAAAGCCCGCTCACCGCACAGTCATCCGCCAGCAGCGATGAATGCGTTTATTGCGAAAATCGTCTGGAACGGTCCGGCGGGAAATTTCCCGAACCTCAAGGCCGGTAAGCGTATCAGGGTCAAACTTGAACTGGCGGAAGTTTGTGGAGAAGTAAATCACGCCGCGTTCAGGCATCAGCCGCGCCGTAGCGATAAGCAGATCGCTGTAGTGGCGTTGCACATCGAAGACGTCCTGAATTTGCTTACTGTTAGAAAACGTCGGCGGGTCGATCACCGCGATGTCGTATTGCTCACCTTGTGGATGCCTGCGCAGAAACTCCATCGCATCGGTCCGAACGAACCGGTGCTGAGGCCCTTCAAACCCGTTGGCCGACATGTTCCGTTTAGCCCAGTCGAGATACGTCTTCGAAAGGTCCACTGTCGTTGTCGATGTCGCTCCGCCGTCGGCTGCATACACCGAAAACGCTCCGGTATAGGCGAACAGGTTCAGCATCCGCTTGTCGGCCGATTCGGCCCGAACCATCTCGCGGGTAATCCGGTGATCGAGAAACAACCCCGTATCGAGGTAGTCGGAAAGATTTACCTCGAACTCCAACCCGCCCTCGTGAACCGTAAAAACGCTGCCGGTCTCGGAAACCTTGTTGTACTGCGCGATACCCCTCTGCCGTCGGCGACGCTTGAGATAAATGTCCTCCCGCCGAATGCCGAGCGTCTCGCCGGCGGTCTTGACGAGCATATCCAGCCAATCGGCATGCTCGGCGGGTGTGCGGTCGTGAGGTCGATCATATTCGGCCATGTGCAGGCGGCCTTCATAAATATCCACCGCGAGGGGAATCTCAGGGATGTCCCGGTCATAGATGCGATAGCAGGTAATCCCCCTGCCCGGCCAGCGGCGCAGATGTCTGGAAATCTTTCGTAAGCGATTGGCAAATATCTCCGCCTGGTTCGAAGCGTTGCCGGCCAAGCCGCCAAAGGCCGAATCCACGCTTGCTTCGGCTTCTTCGGGATGTTCGGGCTGTTGCGGTAAATGCCGCCCGTCCGAGTGTCTCTTCGGAGGCTTCGGACCGTAGAATTGGTAGTATGTACACTCGATTCTGCCGTTGTACAACTTCCTGCGCCGGTGGGCGGACTGGCCTAAAATCTGCTCCAGATTCAGGCTGGTGATTATGTAGAAAGACCAGGTTTTCAGCGACCGGAACACCTCTGGCATCGTCTGGTAAAGCGCCATGATAACCGGAGTTTTCTCGAACCGCCGGCCATACGGCGGGTTGCAGATCACGCAGCCATACTCTCGATTTGAGGTCAACTTGTCGAACGCCTTTTGCTGAAAGTGAATATCGTCGGCGACGCCCGCGAGTTGGGCGTGATATGCCGAAAGGCTGATCGCTTTCGGCTCGATATCAGTTCCTATGATCCGCAAAGGCAGAGCCGGTTTGATCAAGTCGCGTGCGTTTTCGCGCAGCGTTTTCCAATGCCCGGATGGAATCGATTCGAACTCTTCGGCGACGAAGCGACGGTTCAGCCCGGGCGCGATATTCCGGCCAATCAGAGCGGCCTCAATCGGAATCGTTCCGCTCCCGCAGAATGGGTCGATCAGTTGGCGGTCGGGCTTCCAGAAACTCATTTGCACCATAGCCGCTGCGAGGGTCTCCTTAAGTGGAGCAGGCCCAGCCGCCGCGCGATATCCGCGCTTGTTCAAACCCGCACCGGTCGTGTCGATTGTAAGTTGTGCTACATCTTCGCGTATTGCGATCTCGACAGTGCAGGTCGCGCCCGTTTCGGGCAATTCGTTCACCCTGTGAGCGGCCCGTAACTTTTCAACGATCGCTTTCTTGACGATCTTCTGACAGGCAGGGACAGATGAGAGTTGGCTCTTGTAACTCCGTCCACAAACAGGGAACTTACCATCTGCCGGAATCCACTGCTGCCATGGCAGTGCATGGGTACGGTCGAACAGTTCGCCGAAGTCGCGTGCCTCGAATGAAGCGACGAGAAGCAAAACCCGGTCGGCCGTTCGCAGCCAAAGGTTCGCCCGAACCAATCCCTCAGGCCCGGCCCGGAACAGGATGCGCCCGGGCGAACAGACCCTCGCGTCGGAAAAACCCAGTTCCCAAAGTTCCCGCTTGACGCACGCCTCAAGACCGGATGCTGTTGTTGCAATGAGCTGAAACTCGTCCATACCACTCACTGGAAGAAGAATTTACCACAGGCGGCTGTTCGCCGTCCCAAGGGGAGAACACAGAGGACGCAGAGATATTAGAAGAAACAACAGAAGAATCTTTTCTGTTTTTTTAAACTCTCTGCGATCTCTGCGTTCTCTGCGGTGAATTTCTTTTTATTATGCGCTCTTATTCGCCGTGCCGGCGCGCCGCCGCGAGCGACGATTGGGAACATATCGGCCTCTGGTCTTTTTCTCCGACATGGCCTTGGCGCTTGGTGTAGCGTAACCTTCCAGACGCGTCGGCTTAGGCAACTTGTCGCCGATGAGTTTTCGCACCTCATTGACGAACCGACGATCCGCCAGTGTAGCGAAACTCGTCGCCAGGCCGCTGGCTTCCACGCGGGCCGTCCGGCCGATGCGGTGCACGTAATCTTCGGCGTTGTGCGGGAAGTCGTAGTTAATCACATGCTCAATGCCGCTTACGTCCAGTCCGCGGGCGGCGATGTCCGTGGCAATGAGGATAGGGCAATGCCCGCTACGGAAGTCCGCCAGGGACCTGTCGCGATGGTCCTGCTCGAGATCGCCGTGAATCTTCGCAGCCTTTAACCTGCGAGCGTTGACTATGCGGGTCAGGCTATCGACGCCCCGCTTGGTTCGGACGAACACCAGCACACGTCCGGTGCTCTTGCGCAGCAGTTTCAGCAGCAAGGGGCGTTTGGCGTCCTCGGACAGTTCGAAAATCTCCTGTTTTGCGCGATGGGCCGGTGCACATATCCCGATCTGGATGCGAACGGGGTCGCGCATGTTCTTTCGGGCAATCCGCTCCACGTCGTCGGCCATCGTAGCGGTGAACATCATTGTCTGCCGCTTGCGAGGCAGAACCGCAATGATCCGGCGGATTTGCGGAATGAAGCCCATGTCGTGCATCCGGTCGGCCTCGTCCACCACCAGAATCTCAATCTCATCGAGCAGAACCCTTCCGTTTTCAATGTGATCGTTCAGCCTTCCCGGCGTAGCGACCAGAACGTTAGGCCACGACCGCAAGGCTCCGTAGTCCTGATCCATCGGCACGCCGCCGACGATGGTCGCGACTCGCAGGCCGCTGGACTTGCCCAGTTCGTTGAACACTGCGGTGATCTGGGCAGCCAGTTCGCGCGTAGGGGCGAGCACCAGTGCGCCTAACTCCATCTTATTGGCCAGACGCTGGATAATCGGGATGGCGAATGCAGCCGTCTTGCCCGTGCCCGTCTGCGCCAGACCGATAACGTCTTTGCCTTCGAGCGCGGGCGGAATGCAGGCTGCCTGGATGGGCATAGGCCGCTCGAAGCCGGCTTGGTCGAGACTCTGATGAATGGTTTCCGACAGGGGGAAATCTGCAAACTTTACATCTTTCTGATTCTCATTCTGATTAGACAAAATAACACCTTCTCTTAAAGCCCACAATAATCAATCGGCTCCAATCGTGGCGGGAGGTGCAGGGATATGCGACTCCTCGTGGGTATGCCACGCCGGGCTTCTCGGGAAGCAGGATGCACGAGTTAGTTCGTGCCGATCCCTTCCCATTGTGTGCCCGACTTTCCCTCGGGCGTCCCAATTGCATCAAAGCATTCAGCGATCAGCCTTCAGCAATCAGCCAAAGTCCAAACGCCGGACCTGAATGCTGACCGCTGAATGTTTTAATATATCGACCATCCGAGTAGAATGTCAACAAAAATAATAAACGAATACCCATCCGAAGCATTCAACTTACGAGGGATTGACATGACCGGCTGGCTTGAATACTTCGTCGAAAGGCTTTTTGGCGATATTCCGGCCGACGCGGACGTACTCAAGATGAACGCCCCGCAGCCCCCTGCGGCACCAGCGCCACAGCGTGGATATTGCGGGGCGTTTGCCGTTGACCTTCGGCAGGACTTTCGTCGCCTCGGTCAGGCTCATGACGTCTTCGATTTCGATGTTGATGCCCATGCGATTTCGCTCCTTCTTCCCCGCCGACAAGCGGGTGCTTCTGCAAGCGATCATCGCAGGCCGTTGCGACCTTTGTGTGCGCACAAGGGGCGTTTAACGGGCGCTTTGGGGGCGCATAAGGTCCACGTAAGGGGCGCTATGTCCAAACAAGGAAGGTCCAAGCGGTGCGTTTTGTGCCGGTTGAATGGTTGTTACGCGTTTTTTTTCACCGGTTGCACGCTTAGCGCGTAACAGCCCCCCATCAGGCACTGACTCGATACAGGAGCGCTCATTCAATGGTTGAGAGCATCGTCCAAAGGCAGGACAGCAGACGCGTAGAAACGGTTAGGAAAGACTATCAAGTAGTACGGCAACCAATGGGATAAAGACTTAAGGGGCAAAGAAGTTTTGCCTTTTTGAGCGGCTTCTTTTTTAAGAGACTTCCATTTGGTCGGTCGAGGAACCATGTGCTCTCGCATCTTCCCATCTTTGAATCGCCAGAGCAGGCCGGCCGTGATGTCCCCGACGTTGCCCGTCTGATGCTGGGCAAAACTGTCCATGTAGCTTGCAGCTTCTGCGTCTTCCTCCTGGCCGTCGCCGGTCAGGCGGATCCTTGTTCCTCTGATGTCTCGGTGGAAATCTCCTTTCAGATCAAAGGTCACCTTGCTCTTCATCCCAGCGAACTTCATCCATCCCGTGACCTTGCCGGGTGTGGTGTTTTCCAGTTCGCCTTCCAATAGATACCGTGTTGGTCTCCATGCCATTTCATTCATCCCCAGACGTTGCTCTGATGG
>DAOWOP010000016.1 GCA_030642005.1 Planctomycetales bacterium | reverse complement strand
GAGGCGGGAGGAGTTGTGGAGATCACGGTTACGAACGGCAGCACGCTGGAGGCGTGGGGAGCGCCTAGCGGGGGGGGGAGATTGGGAAAAGGCACCCTGAATGTACGCGGAGGCTCAGAAGCGGATTCCTCTGGAGAGTTGTTCGTGGCGGGTGGAGAGAATGCCACCGGAGATGTTCTTGTTTCAGGTACGGATTCGAAATACATCAGCGACAGTGGTTACGCTTCCACGATCGGATGGATAGGCACAGGAACGCTGACCATTGAAGATAGGGGTCTGGTTCAGGTAAATGCAATGCTTATCGGCGTCGATCCGACCGGTCACGGTACGGTAACGCTCATTGATTCCGGCTCGACGTTGAAGGTGAACAACCTGGCCGTGGGACTGGAAGGTATAGGCGGGCTGTATGTTAATGACGGAAGAGTCGCCCTCGGCGCCGTCGATCCGGCAACCATTCCGGACGGTGAAGTTCACATGGGGACCGGTTCGGAAATCAGGGGAACGGGAACCATAGCGTGCAAAGTCGTCAATATCAACGGTGATTTAAGACCCGGCTGGTTTCTGGATGTTGCTCCGGGAATACTGACCATTAATGGCGACTACGAGCAGCGGGCTGACGGGAAACTGATTATCGAACTGGGCGGCACAGAGCGAGGGGTTAACTACAACGCGCTTGATGTTACCGGCGACGTTGAACTCGCCGGCACGCTGAAAGTGGAATTGTACTCCTTCCAACCGCAGGAGGGCGATACGTTCCTCGTACTTGATTGCGATTGGAGTGCAGTGAGCACTACGTTTAATACGCTCGACTTGCAGCCGCTTTCCGGCAACCTCGATTGGGACGTCTCGGACCTGTACAACAGCGGCGAGATTAGCGTTATACCTGAACCCGCCTCCGCGATGTTACTGTTGTTCGGTGGCGTGCTGGCAATGCTGCGGCACCGGAGAAATTAAGCAATAGTAACCATTGTTAACGCTACGGCGTGGCAAGCCCGCTACGCTGACGCTGCTGGGTATCGGCGGGCTGCTGGCGCTGTGCCGCAGAAAACGAAACTAACCAGGACTCCGAACGTCGATTCATTACACCTTATGAGGCAATGGCTTTCGGTGCGCCTTTGGTTACGCGAGTTTCAAACCCGTTGCGCCAACACCACTGTTGCGTCAATATTCAAACCACTCTTGACTGAAAGCGGTCTATAGCGTAAATTCCCACAAAAATGATGAGTGCCATGCCCTCACCCGTCTAAAGGGTGTGGGCATGTAACGTAGCGGCAGCAGACATGCTTACCCGCTTCGCGTGAAAGCATGGCACCCATCCGGTTGTTGGATGGAGAAAGTATCAATGAGCAAAACGGACCTGCCACAGGTAACTTTTGTCGGCGGTGGGATGATTACGCGGATTCAACTGCTTCCGACGGTCTATCACCTCCAGCGAGCCGGCGTTGTCGGCGACATCCACATCTGCGCTCTGAACACAGCCCCGCTGGCTGAGTTGCAGAATGACGAGACGCTGAAAAAGGCCTTTCCGGGTCAGTCTTTCACGCCGCATCCCGATCCCGCCAGGGTCGGCGCGGATGAGAAATTCCCCGATATGTACAAGGAAGTGTTGGCTGAAGCCCCTCGCGGCGGCGTCGCCGTAATCGCCGTGCCGGACCAGTTTCACTACGCCGTACTGGATGAGGCCATCAAGAACGATCAGCACGTTTGCATCGTCAAGCCGCTGGTTCTCTCGCACGCACAGGCCGACGAAATCGCCGCCCGTGCCTACGAGCGAGGGCTCATCGTCGGCGTCGAATATCACAAGCGATTCGACGACCGCAACCTGATGGCCCGCCAGGCCTACCGGGCCGGTCGCTTCGGTGAGTTCCGCCTCGCCCAGGCGCAGATGATCGAGCCGTGGTATTACCGCGACTCGAACTTCCAGAACTGGTGCACCTGCGAGAACTCCGACATGTTCACCTACGTCGGCTGCCATTACGTCGATCTGGTGGCCTTCATTACGGGTCTGAAGCCTGTAGCCGTGAGTGTTTACGGAATTGTGGACAAGTACCCCAACGGGCGCGAGGGCTACCTGTGGACGGATGGGCGGATCATCTGGGAGAACGGGGCGTCGCTGAGCGTGGTCGATGCGATGGGCTATCCCAACGCCGCGCCCGGCGGGAACGCACAGGGCCTGACAATGTGGTGCCAGGGCGAGACCGACGCGACGCTGCTGCTGCACAGCGACCAGTATCGCGGCGTGAAACACAGTTATATCTCGGCTGGGACTGATCCGGGCGATACCGTCTATGCCGAACCAAACCCGGATTATTTCAAACTGCTTGACCTTGGCGGCGGGGGGCTTACGCCCGTCGGATACGGGCATCGCAGCGCCGAATACATTATCCGAGCAGGATGTAAGGCCGGAGCGATTGACGACCTGGCCGAGAGGCAGAAACTCATCAAACAATTTGATACCGAAGGTATCATGGCTACGCCGGCCAACAGCAGTTATAACGAACTGGTGGTCGAGGCCGGTCGAAAGAGCATCCTCGCCGGCGGGCGGGAAGTGGTGATAGATTACGATAAGTCGGCAGTGCGGTTCAGGGAGTATGAATAGAATGTGTGTAAGCCCCTGAAAGGGGCGGTCGTTTTTAGCCCAGGGCGGAAGCCCTGGGTTCAGGAGCAAGAGTTTTTTCAAGCCCCGTCGGGGCGGTCGTACCATTCGAAAGTTGACAGGCGCCCCTACGGGGCTTGAGATAAATGAGGATATAATGTTCCCAGGGCTTGCCCTTCGGGCTGTGCCCTGGGCTAAAAACGAACGCCCCGATGGGGCTAAATTAAGGAACACTAACGAACATGGCTACCAAGGAATTCCCACTGGTTCCGGAGGATGTCGCTCCGGTCAAAACGAAGTACAGGACGATTTGCACGCAGATTCCCGTGCCGGAGTCTGTTGATTTACTCAAGCGTCTGCGCGACCTTGAGCCGAGGAGCATGGGCGGTCAGCCTCCGGTCGTCTGGGACCGCGGCGAAGGGTTCACCGTCTCCGACGCATACGGCAACACATGGCTCGATTTCTCCGGCGGCGTGCTGGTAACTTCATCCGGGCACGGGCATCCGAAGATTATCAAAGCCATCGCCGATATGGCCAATCACGGCATGTATCACTCCTACTGCTTCGTGACGGAGATTCGCGTCAAACTCATCGAGAAGATCACAGCCATGCTCCCGCCGCCGCTGGAGCGGGTATTCCTGCTGACGACCGGTTCGGAGGCGACCGAGTGCTGCATCAAACTGGCGTTGACGAAAGGCCGACAGGTCGGCGGCGAGCGAAAGAATATTATCGTGTCGTTCGAGAACGGTTTCCACGGTCGGACGATGGGTGCGCAACTGGCCGGCGGGTCGGCAGCGCTGAAATCCTGGCTTGGCGAGAACCGGCAATTCGTCCAGGTCCCGTTCCCCGAAGGATTCCGCCAGGAAGACACGAGTTTCGACGTTTTCACCAGGACACTGGCCGAGAAGGGTGTAAATCCCGACGATGTTTGCAGCGTAATGGGCGAGACGTTCCAGGGCTGTAACGCGACGCTCATGCCGGCTGAATATGCGCGGAAACTTCGCGCCTGGTGCGACGAGCATAAGGCGGTGATGGTCTTCGACGAGGTACAGGCCGGTTTCGGCAGGACGGGCAAGCCCTTCGGTTTCTCGCACCTTGGCGTGGTACCTGACCTTGTGGCGTGCGGGAAGGGGATGTCCGGCGGGATGCCGGCATCGGCGGTGTTGGGCACCGAAGAACTGATGAGCATGTACGGCCCCGGCGAGATGACCAGTACGCATTCAGCCAATCCGATTTGCTCGGCTGCGGCATTGGCGAACCTGGAAGTCGTTGAGACCGAAGGCCTTATCGAAAATACCGCGAAACTGGCGCCGATTCTCGCCGCCGGCTGCGAGCGGATAGCCAAGGCTTCAGGCGGAAAAGTCGGACGATGGGCATCGACGGGTCTGGTCGGGGCATTGCAGTTCACGAAACCCGGAACGACTGACCCTGATCCCGAACCGGCCTGGCAGATGGTTCACCAAGCGGTGCATCGCGGCGTGATGCTCTTTGCCCCGGTCGGCGTCGGCGGCTGTGCCGTAAAAATCTGCCCGCCGCTGCTGATTAACGAAGAAGCCCTCCGCGAAGGGCTCGGCGTCCTGGAAGAAATCGCCGCTTTGTAATTGTCAATTTCCGATTTTCAATTTCCAATTGAGAATGGATAACCGACGATTCAGACGGATAGACCGGGTTGAGCCGTTTTCGACGAGTTCCTGCCTTTCTGTGGAAGCATCCGGGAATAAGGTCTGGACTCCGTTGCGGCATAGATTGTAACCTGATGATTCCTGCTGGTAGGCAGGTTCGATTGGCAATTGGATTTTTTTCTTCTTTTCAATTGGCAATCGACAATTGGAAATCGGCAATTGCAACGGGCCCTTAGCTCAGCGGTTAGAGCAGTGGACTCATAATCCATTGGTCGTAGGTTCAAATCCTACAGGGCCCAGTGCCGCTCACCCGCGGTCTCCTGCTCTACTGCTCTACTGTTCAAGCGATTCGCGGGAGATACCGGCTTCGGCGGGTTATGCCGGTTGGTTTGACCGAAGTGACGTTATTCCTTTTCGTCTCCGGTTTCTGATTCGTCTTCGTCATCGTCGGAATCGGAAGATTCGTCTTCGTCCTCGTCCTCATCCGGTGTCTTTTCAGGTTGCGGAGAAGAGATTCCAATAAGGTACCTCTGTCCTTTGAGTTCGACCTCAACGGAGAAATCGCCTATATGAACGACTTCGGCGCCATTGATGGTCTGCCCGACTTTGACGGACCTGTTGTTGATGAAGGCGATCCTGCCGTCAGACCCGCGCATTATCCCACTGAGTCTAAACCCTAACTGGGGCGGCGCCGGAGTAATTGTGGCGACCTTCCTTGCTGCCGGTTCGGGGTCTGCATCCTGCGGTTTGTCGGGCTTTAGAGAAGTTACGGCTTGTGCCGGAACGGCGGCGGTTGTTTCGGGGGCAGGTTTTATTTCCGCCAGGAATTTGAAGATTTCACGAAAGGTTGATCTCGCCGGCGTCGCAGCCGAGATTGCCTGTCCCGATTTGGGGTGTTGAAGCGTTTCTTTCGCAGTCGGCGAGGTCGGATATATTTCCGGTTTGTGTTCTGTGGTGTCTCTGGTTGCATTCATCGCGGTGGCGACTTGCGGGGCGGTTTCTCCGTCGTCGAGGCAGATCCAGAGAAGCAGGGTCAGCGCTATAACAGGAGTCCCGGCAAGAAGCAGGATTGTCCTTATTTTTCTCCGGCCTAATATGATTTTATATTTCGAAAGTTTGCTTGAGATGGAGCCGTGATGTTTTATCTCCGCAGTCTCGGCCGATTCGGCTTGCCTGCCTGCCTTTTTGAGCGCCGGCGAAACGGCAATTGGTTCGGCGGCGCCGGTATGATGTGCGGGGGTTTGTTGTTTTTCGGATAAATCCCAAACCGGTTCGTCGGATTTCAGTTCCGCGTCGGAAATAATGCCCAGCCGGCTGGTTCCGTAATCTGTATTTCTTTTCGTAGATTTTGCGTGTGGTTTCGTCCTGGTCAGTGATGGAAGACCGAGCCGACCTTCTGCCGGATTATTTTTTTTCTGCTCCATCGGGTCTCCCGACTCCTTTTCGGGCGTATCACGTTACCGGGGCGTCAATATCGGCGGTTTCATCCATTTTTTGCAGCATTGCGCGCAGGGCGGGATAATCCTGCTGTTGCTTGGCTGCGTCATCGTCGGCCGGTTCTTCTTCTTTCGGCGGGGTTTCCTGTTTTTGCTCGGCAGGAGCATTTTCGATAACAGCCACTGCCGGCGCTGCCTGCTGCTTTTTGTTACTCCCTGCGGCGTGGACGTAATCTGTCTCGCCGAAAGGAGTTTGGCCTGATTGCGTGTTCCGGTCATCCTGACCGGGTGGTTCGAGAGGCGCCGGCGGTTCGGCGGGCGCGTGAGGTTCCGGCGGCGCCGGCGGTTCGGGCTTGGCCGATTCCGGTTGCTCGTTCGCCTGGTGGTCTTGTTTCGTCTCGATCGTTACAGCGGGTTCGGGTTCTGCGGCGGCGCCTAATTCCTCGTTATAAATTTCTCTCGTCGGTTTTGCCGGTGTGGATATTTGTTTGCCCGGTATCGAGCCGATCATGTCCAGCACGTCGTCGGTCTGTTTCCGCACGTCGTCGTATTCTTCCTGGGTCAGTTCGCGCTCTCCAACCTCTTCTGTCGCGTTTGTGTCGTTGAGTTTCCCATTTTGATTGTCCACTAGTTCGCGTGCAAGCGATCTGTAATCTTCGGCTGCGTGACTGTCCGTCGCGAATTCCAGGATGCTCTTGCCGGAGGCGGGACATTCGCGGACGCGAACGTTCTCACGGATGACAGTCTGGAAGACCTTTCCGGGCAGGGCGCGGTTCAGTTCGGTCAGAATGAATCGGCTCAGTTTGGTCCTGGCGTCGAATCGGCAGGCCAGAACTCCTTTCAGGATGATGTCATGCCCGAACCCGTCGCGAATATCCTGTAGTGTCGTCAGGAGAATCTTCAGTCCGTCGAGGGCAAGGATGGATGTTTCCACCGGCACGATGGCGTGCGTGGCGGCCAGGAGTGCGTTACCGATGAGTCGGTTGCCCAAGCTTGGAGGGCAGTCGATAATGACGTACTCGAAGCCGTTCGTCTGCATGAGCAATTTGTGTAGTTGTCCGCCTTGTGTGGGTCTGAGGTCGTGTGCCACCGAGTCGAGTTTTCCGCTGCCCGGGGCCAGTGAGACGCCGGGGATCACCTCTGGAATCGGTTCGAACCCCTCTCCCCGCCAAAGCGCATCTGCAAAACTATTGTCTCCTTCGACGCCGAGCCAGCGCGAAGACGCAGCCTGTCCGTCAAGGTCAACCAGCAGGACCTTTCGCTTAAGTTCACCCAGGGCGGCCGACAGGTTCACTGCCGTTGTCGTCTTGCCGCTTCCGCCCTTCTCGTTGACAATCGCTATTGTTTGCATTCTTTGTTATTGGATTGTCGTCGGCTCCGTCAGGCCCGTTCGAAGTCGCAGCCTTAATTCGCCGCTTCAGCCGGCGCCGGAGTCTCTATCTCGTCCGCGTTTGTTTTGGGCGACGTCAAATTCGCACTCATGCTCAACCCAACCGCCACCGCCCATGACGGGTTTGGCTTTTGCTGATCGATCTGTGGGCACCATTGCCCCTGCGGCGACCATTTAATACCCGCCATGGGGTCGCCCACCTGTGCGGGCAGGTTCAGCCGCCTGGCTATGGATTCGCACAGACGAGAGTTGTGTGCCTGACCTCCCAGGAAGATCACGCGTTCAATGGCGCGGTCGGTAAATACCGATTCGTGGTATCGCAGGCACTTGATTATTTCATCGGAGATTTCGACAATTTTGACGTCGAGCAATCTGAACAAGTCGTCTTCGGCCTCCGATTTGTTTTTATCGTCGAGCATTTTCCGGCGAACTCGACAAGCCTGTGCGATTGGTATTTTCAGGACGTCGGCGACGGTCTGGTCGAGATTCCGCCCGCCGACAGGCAGGTTTCGGGCGAAAGCCAACTTTTCTCCGTGGGCCAGCGCGATCTGTGTTCCGGTCCAGCCGATGTCTATGAACAACGTCGTGTGGGATTTTCCGATGCCTTGGCTGAATAATCGCGTAAAGCACTCCACGATCGCGCAGGCTTCGATATCGAGGCCCACTACTTCCAGTTTGGCGTGATGGGCCATGTTGATACAGGCGTTCGTCTCGCTTCGGGAAGCCGCCACTACGAACCGCACCTGCATCTCTTCACCGTTGTCATAGACCTTCCCGACGAGATAGTGGCGGATGATGGCGTCTTCTACCGGATAGGATAATTTGCCGTTAAGTTCCGCCTTAACGGCCTCATCTGCGTTGTTCGACATAGCCATTGGAATCTTGACCTGCTGGATGGACGTAAGGGCGGCAGGGAGGGAAAGAATTGCCTTGTGTCCCTTGAACCCACCGGACTTCAGTATATGGTGGATTTTCTTTGACTGAAAGCCTAATCGGCGGTTGGGGTCGTCATGGTATTCCGGGGGAATTTCAGCCGATTTTGCAGCCAGAAGCTCCAGTATTCCACCGGAAGACTCGACTTGAGCCATTTTCAGGCTGCTGGAACCCAAGTCCACGCCGATGGGCAGGTGTTTAGCCCGATTTTCTTTTAGCCACATGGCAGACCTCCGAAGAAAACAGGTATTGCGGACGCTCATTAAACGGATTTATCCTGAGGCTTCGAGGGCGTGCAGGACTATACACGCGGGCAGCGCGACAATCATCAGGGGATCCTACGCTTTGCGTTCCAGTCTCTCGGCTGGTTTGCCTTTTTCCGCCTTGGCCACCTTGTCCTTCTATATGGACCATACGTTTCATCGGCTCCTGATGCAAACGATGTCAGCAATTCGACCGGCGGGAGATTTGTCCGCCTGTGTCGTTTAGTGGGCTTACAATCGTCCTGATTCAAATTAAAAGCATACCATTGCAGGCTCCAATTTGGTCGGACCTGCCTGGACCCGCCTACAAGAGCAATTATCGGCGAAAAAAGGGAGAGATTTGAATTACAGACGAATAAAAAGACCGTGAATTTACCGGTGGCCGGGCGGCAACTTTGGGCGGCGCTGGTCCTTGTCGATGCGGACCTGCTCAAATGGTACAGGGAGCACCGCGGAAAGCGGTAGTGATTCATGGGGCGGGCGGGTCTGAAGCCCCGCTGCGCTGAGCGTACATTTGTTTGTCCGATACTCCGGTCATCCTACCGCTTGCGGCTCTGTTTTTTGCGGACTTCTTCCTTGAGTCGCTGGATATGTCCCCGCCCAAGGGCCTTGACCTCGCATCCCAACTCGAAGTAGCGGGTGATCTTCTCGTCGTCGAGAATACCGAAGCAGTCGATGACGGCCAGCGGTCCACCGGCCATCTTGACGACTTTGTCCGGCTCGAGCGAAAGGTAGGGCGAGTGCGGCACGGCGAAGATAATGGCCTCGACGCCCTTGACGGCCTTGGGCAGGTCCTGCTGGATGCGGATGTCGGCAACGCCGTCCTGGTTGTGGAAGAACCTCGCCCATGAGTGCCCCGGCGCCGGATAGACGTCCTGGTTTTCCAGTTCATGCCAGTGTTCGACGTAGGGATCATGGGCTCGCATCTCCGCGCCCATTTCCGTCAGGCGGCGAACGACCAGTTCCGAGCCGCTGTAGCGTGTGTCTCCGACGTCCTGTCTGTAACTGGCTCCGCATATGAGCACGTCCGCCCCGGCAATGTACCGTCCCATGTTGCGCAGGGCGTCGCGGGTCAGCGTAGCCACGTGCAGCCCGCGGGTGTCGTTGACGTCAATGGCCGTCGTGGACATCTTGAAGACCTCGTCGCCGTCATCGAAGCCAAGGATGTGTTTATAGGCCCAGTAGCCCAGTCCTCCGTCTTTCGGCAGGCAGTATCCGCCGATGCCCGGGCCTGGGAAGATTATGTTGCTGTGCGTCGGGCGGACCTTAATGGCCTTGACGACCTTGGTCAGATCGACGCCGTTCCGCTCGGCGAAGATGCTCCATTCGTTCAGGAAGGCCAGGATTGTCGCGCGGTAAGAGTTTTCGACGATCTTGGTGGTTTCGGATTCGATGGGGCGGTCCATCACCGTCAGCGGGAAGTCCTTGGTATTGAGGACTTCTTTGAGGAATTTTTCGACGCGTTTGCGTGCGGCGGCGTTGCATCCGCTGCATACGCGCCAGAAATCGCGGATGCTGGAGACGTAATCCTTTCCGGGCATGACGCGCTCGAAACTGTGCGCCAGAAGGGGCGTCGCCTTAATCCGGCGTGCGGCGAAGGCTCGTTTGAGAATTGGCCAGGCGACGAACTCGGTCGTTCCGGGCGCGACGGTCGTCTCGATTAATACCATGCACTTTGGCGGAATCTTTTGCCCGATGGTCCGCACCGTCGCTTCCAGGGCGCTCATTTCCGTGGTACCGGTGCGCATATTTCCGAGGTCGTGCTTGGTGTAGTCGCACTGCACGTCCACGATGACGCAGTCGGCCAGTTTCAGGCAGTCGCTGTTGAATGTGGCTGTGAGCGTTTTCTTCTCCAGCACGCAACGTGCGATCATCGGCGCGACTTCAGGGTCTTCAGCCTTTACGGGCGAGAGACCTCGATTCAGCAGGGGTATCTTCCAGTAACTCCGCGTGCTGGGCCTCTGGCAGCCGATGACGAACTTGCCGGATCGGCCCTTCTTGTCGGTCGTATCGGCCACGACCGCAGCCATAACCGCACCGACAAACCCCACGCCCATCACCACGACGATCTCTTTGCCCTCTGCACGGGCCTTCTTCGCCAGACCCTGGAGGCGCCGCATCTCAGAAGCGAATTTGTCTTTATCGGGGATACGGAATTTTTCACCGGTCGGACTGATCGAATACTCCGCCATAATTTTTGTCCTTTCGCTGTCCTGCAAGATTGAGTTCGTTATTTGTTCTTTTTGAGCGCCCTGATAAGGTCGGTGAGGATGGCCCGTTCGAGTTGGTGGTCGCGTCCGGTGGTCTGCCAGGTCAGGTTTTGTTCGGCGGTAACGGCGGCGGCTTCGTCGGCGGGCGTTTGACTCGGCACATCGTTATCGACGGTAATCGGCTGCATACTACGTAAGGCCAAAGCGTCCTGCCGCTGAATTTTTACGCAAATGTCGGCAAAGACCTTATTGCCTTTGCGCCGGATGCGCATATCAGCGACCTTGCGGGCCTGGCTTGAGCCAAGCAGCCGATCGGGTGCAGCCTCAACGCCCTTTGGTCGGCAGACGATCTTCCCGGATTCGGCGTCGGCCGAGGCAATGGAAAAGTATTGCCCCATGACAGTCCTGCCCGCCCTGAACGCCTCGGCGTAATCGACCTCGCCCAACGGCTGGGACTGAAACCGCGGACCCTGACATCCGGCGGTGAAAATGACAAATAAAATAACCGGAAAGAAAAGCGTCTTTTTCATTTTTCAATCTCCTCAAAGAACATGCTCGCTGAAGCGAGCACGCCGGAACGGATAACGAATATATTATTGTACAAACGATAATACTACAACGAAACATAGGTAATTGGTCATTAGAAGAATCAACCACCACTACCGATTACCAATTACTTATTCCAGGTTATTTTCCTGTCCGGCGGAGTAATTTGGGGCTTCGTGAGTTATCGTGATGTCGTGCGGATGGCCTTCGATGAGCGATGCGGTGCTGATTCGAGTGAATCGAGCCTTTGTTCGCAGGTCTTCGATTGTCCGAGCGCCGCAGTATCCCATTCCGCCGCGGAGTCCGCCGACGAGTTGATAGACAAACTCGCCCAGCGGGCCGCGGTAGGGGACACGACCCTCGACGCCTTCGGGAACGAGTTTCTCTCTTTCGGTCTGTCCGTATCGGTCGGCTGAACCGGCCACCATCGCCCCCAGCGAACCCATGCCGCGATAAGTCTTGAACCGCCTGCCCTTGTAAATAACCAGTTGGCCCGGCGATTCGTCGAGACCGGCAAAGAGGCTTCCCATCATGACGGCCGACGCCCCGGCGGCGATTGCCTTGGTGATGTCGCCGCTGTGGCGGACGCCGCCGTCGGCGATGACGGGAACGCCGCTCTTACCGGCGGCGCGGGCACATTCATATATGGCCGAAACCTGCGGAACGCCCACGCCGGAGACAATCCGCGTTGTGCAGATCGATCCGGGGCCGATGCCGACTTTGACGGCGTCGGCGCCGGCGGCGATAAGGTCGGCAGCGCCTTTGGCTGTGGCGACGTTGCCGGCGATGACATCGATTTGGTGGGCGGACTTGATCCGCTCGACAGCGCCGATAACGTTGCCGCTGTGCCCGTGGGCGGTATCGACCACCAGGACATCGACGCCTGCATTGATGAGCATCTCGGTCCGCTCGTCGTCGCGGACGCCCACAGCCGCTCCGACCCGAAGCCGGCCTCGGACGTCCTTGCAACTTTGCGGGAATTGTCGCAGTCGCTCGATGTCACGCATCGTAATCAGCCCGGCGAGTTTGCCGTCTGCATTTACCAGCAGGAGTTTTTCCACCTTGTGGCGGTTGAGGATTTTTTCAGCCTCATCGAGTTTGGTTTCCGGCGGGGCGGTTACGAGGTTCTCCGCGGTCATTACCTCGCGGATTGGGCGGTCCTCGGAAAGGAACTTCATGTCCCGCCGGGTCAGGATGCCGACGAGTTTGCCGTCGTCGGCGACGATGGGGAACCCCGACACGTTGTGATCGGCCATCTTCCGTCTGGCCGTCGCGGTGGGTTCATCCGGCCCGAGCGTTACCGGATCGACAATTACGCCGTTCTCGCTGCGTTTGACCTTATCGACCTCACGGGCCTGTGTCTCCGGCGGCATGTTCTTATGAATGATCCCGATGCCGCCGACCTGCGCCAGTGCGATAGCCAGCGCCGCTTCCGTAACCGTGTCCATCGGGGCCGAGACCAGCGGGATATTCAGACCGATTTGCCGCGTCAGGTTTGTGGATGTGTCCACGTCGCGGGGGATGACGTCGGACCGCGCGGGGATCAGCAGAACATCATCGAAAGTTATACCGTCGGTTATGATCTTGTCCATAGCGATGCCTCCCTGCCGGAAATGGGCAACCGAATTATCCAGGCCGATCTGATGACCATAGGTTGCCGATAAAGACTAACCGAAGAGGCCGGGCGGAGTCAATAGAAAAAAGAATATTGAATATCGAACAGAGAATTTTGAATTACGAAGTAAAAGAAACAAGCTGCCCTCGCCCTTATAAGGAGAGTTTTTTTCTCTTCGTCTTTTTCTTTTTCACTTCGAAATTCAAAATTTTCTGTTCGTTATTCAATATTCTCTTCACTTTCCTGTTCCTGGGCGGTTTTTCCGTCCCACTGCAAGCCTCCGAGGACGCCCTGGGCGATGTTGGTCAGGTGGTCGCCGATCTTTTCCATATTATCGACGAAATCGACGAACAGCAGTCCCACCATGGCTGAGCATGTCCCTTCGCCAAGCCGCCGGACGTGGTTTCGGCGGAGGTCCATCTGCATCCGGTTGATGACCTTTTCGTGTTCGAGGGATCGTTCGGCTGCGGTCAGGTCGTCGTTTCCAATGGCGGCGAGGATGTCGTCGAACATCTGTCGAACTTCATCCCGCATTTTGCCCATTTCGTCGGTGGCTGATTGACTGAAAGTAAGCCTCTGGTCGAGTTTGCGGACGGCGATTTCGGTGATGTTGACCGCGTGGTCGCCGATTCGTTCGACGTCGTTGACCGTATGTAGAAGTACCGGTAGTTCGCCGGCTGCTTCCGGTGAGAGCGTCTGCTGCGACAGTTCGACCAGGTAGCGTGTAATCTCGGTCTGGAAGTCGTCCACGATGTCTTCTTTCATGGCGACACGTTTCAGTGCGGCACGGTCGTCGTGTCGGACAGCGGCGATGGCGTCGTCGAGGGCGTCGCGGGCAGCCTCGGCCATACGCACCAGTTCCCGCCTGGCCTGGTCCATGGCGACCGACGGGGTCGCCAGGAGGTTCCTGTCAAGCGTTACCGGCTGCATCTGGATATCGCCCTTGCGGGCAGGGAGAATCCGCACGACCACCTTCTCCAGCAGTCCGACCAGCGGCAGGAACGCCAGGGCGTTTATGACGTTAAAGACGCTGTGGGCGGCGGCGATTTCCAGGGCTATATTGCCGAAACTAAGCGACCATGGCGTGATACGACTAACGATAGCGGGAAACCAGCCGACAAGCACCAGCGGAAGTACCCAGCATGTGCCGAATATGTTGAACACGGTATGCGCCATAGCGGCCCGTCGAGCGTTGACGTTTGACCGCAGGGCCGCCAGTTGGGCGGTAATGGTTGTGCCGATATTGTCGCCAAGGATGAACGGGATCGCGATGCGAAAGGCGACTTCCGGATCCGACCCGAACAGCCCGCCGATGGCGATCGCCTGGATGATCGCAATCGAGGCGGAACTGCTCTGGATCAGGACGGTGATGCCGGCGCCGACCATGATCGCCAGGATCGGACTGTTGGCGAAAGAGGCAAGAAACTGTTTTACGTCCTCATCGTCCCGCAGCGGGGCGAAAGCGCCCTTCATAAAGCCGATGCCCACGAACAGGATGCCGAAGCCGATGAGTATCTGCCCGATATTTTTCGTCCGCTGCCTCTTGCCGGCGAACTGCAATATCATGCCGAGTACGATTATCGGCATGGCGTAGAGCGATATCTTCAGCATGGCTACGCCTACCAGCCACGCTGTCATTGTTGTGCCGATGTTGGCGCCGAGGATGACGCAGATGCCCTGACGGAGGGCGAGCAGTCCGGCATTGACCAGGCCGACGACGATTACCGTAGTGGCAGAACTCGATTGAATAAGGGCGGTTATCCCGGCGCCGATCATCAGGGCGGTTATCGGGCGTTTCGTTACCTTTTCCAGCAGTTGTCGAAGGCGGTTGCCGGCTGCCTTCTTCAGACCGTCAGAAAGCATGTTCATACCGAACAAAAACAACGCCAGACCGCCCAGCAGCGGAAAGATTACGTTAAAAATTGTATCGATGATTTCCTGACTCATTTCCCGGCCTTATGTTGAGAATCTTGATTATTCGCGTCGAACAGGTCTTTCTGCCCCGGCGCGTCTTCAGGAACGTCGCGGATGGCTGATGCCTCTTCGATTAACTCGCCAACGTCTTTGAATTCGCGATAGACACTGGCGAAGCGGATGTAGGCGACCTTATCGACTTTGCGGAGGCAGTCGCTGGCCGTATCGCCGACGAACGAGGAGGGAACGTCCCTTTCGTAGTTGCGGAAGATGTTTTCCTCCACAGCCTCGACGATTTGCAGAAGTTGCTTATCGCTTACAGGTCGCTTGTAGCAGGCTTTTTGCAGCCCGGCCAAGAGTCGCTGGCGGTCGTAGGGCGTTCGCGAACCGTCCTTTTTGATTACGGTGATGCGTGTTGTTTCCTCGAAGCGTTCGTACGTGGTGAACCGCCGGTTGCAGGCCAGGCACTGGCGTCGGCGTCGTACGGCCCGGCCGCCGGCGCTGCTGCGAGAGTCGATAACCTTATCATCATCACCGCCGCAGAAGGGGCATTGCATAACTATACTCTCAATCTATTTCGGATTTCGGATTTCGGATTAAAGGACGAATTCCGGGTACCATGCTTTCGCCCGTAGCGAAGCAGAGGGTGTAAGCATGTCCACGATACATACCGTGTGTTTACATGCCTACCCGCTTCGCGTGAAGGCATGGCACCCATCAATCCGCATTCCGCATATAGGGTCTTGGGGCAAAATATGTAACTACATATTGAGCGTCAAGTAAATAAAGCAAGCATTCAGCAATCAGCATTCAGCAATCAGCAAAAACAAATAACAGCAAACAGCAAACGAGTTGACCGCTATTTCTTCTTTCTGTGAATTTTTGCTGAACGCTGATTGCTGAACGCTGAATGCTTTTTCTAATTTCCGACTACTTTGCTGGCGGGGGGCTTTTCGCCGATGAGGACGTGGACAAGGAATACATTTCCTTTGGCCGTTCGTTTGGGGGTGTCTTTTTTTATCTTCGGCCCGCGGCTTCGCGAATTGGTTTTGCGGTCGAGCGAGCGTTTGAGCGGCTTAAGCCATACGGCGAGGTCGGCGGGTTTTATAAAGGAACTTTTACCGCAGCCTTTTTCCTGAGGCTGGGTGCGTGCGGTCAGCAGACCTGCGAAGGCATTGCCCGCCAGGACCGCCCCGACGGTTTCCCCCGGCAGCAGGCCGGTGCTGAGTTTTACGCCGTCGCCTGTTACATTCGCCGCGCCTTTGCGTATCTTCGTACCCATCCGCCTGTACAGATTGACCCCGCAAATGGTTACGGTCTGACCGGTCTTCAGTGCGACGGCCTTTTCGACATTCACCGGCGTGAAGGTTACGCCTTCGGTGTGGATTATCGCCAGCGGCATCTCCGGCCTGTCGCCGCGCCGCCCGTAATACCTGCTGGACCGGCTCGTCCAGGCCCGGACGAGCATGTTCGGAGCGATCTGGACGTACAATATCTTCGCACCGGCGATGGCGTTTTTATCGACCAGAAGCGCCGTTTCCGAAACAGGTATCGCAAGGGCCTGCCTGCTGATGATCCGGTCATATGAAGGCCGAAGCAGTGCAAATCGCATATCGGGCTGACTGCGATCGTCTCCCGTCCGGCCCGACTGCCTGTACAACCGCTTCTGCCAAGGCGACCCCGGCATCAGCCAGGCTATGCCGGTATTGCGGATGGGAGAGGTGCGTTGCGGCTTTTCGTATCGGTCGAGCAGGTTTTGGGCCTTCAGATACACCGGGTTGCCCAGTTTTGCCCCCGGCACGTCCTTCATAGCGGCGGCCACCAGACGGATTGTTTCATCAGTATCGTCGCGCAGTCGCAGGCAGCAGGTGAATTCGGCCAGCGCCGCCAGTGGTTGTTTGAGGTTCGACAGCGCGATTCCTCGCCCCTGTCGGAAGGCTGCGACCAGCGGCTCGGCGCGGGCGCACCGCGCGAAGCCGTTCTCGGCTATTTTATATTTCCTGTTGCGCAGGTCCAGGACGGCGGTGAAAAAGTCGCGCATGATCGCATCCGGCAAGGCCCGGACCGCTGCGGCGTATTCCTGCTCGGCGATTGAGCGGAGTCTCCTCTTTTTGGCGCGGTCGGAACCGGTTCGCGGAAAGATGCTTTCCGCCTGGTGTGCGAATTTATCACCCTGGCGGAGGCGTTTTTCAAAGGCGGCGCGGTACCGCCGCTGCTGGGTGCGGGTGAGCCATCTCCGGCCTAGTTTGCGTTTGCCGTCGTGGGCTGCGATTTTCCATTGTTGCAGTTGCCTGCACATCGTGTCGGTGCCGGCCCGGCCAAGCAACTCCAACTGCCGGGAGAGCATAAAAACAATCGGTTCGGGCAGCGTCGCTTCGTTGATGTTCCACCGCCGGATGCGGGAAAGGCTGGGATCGGCTAACTTGCGGTTCGCCGGCGACGGGGCCGAGGCGGGCATGGTCGCGCCGGCGCCGTAGGCGACGTAGATGACATCGGACTTCTTGACCGTCGTCGCACCGTAAGCCATCTTGACGAGATATTTGCCGTTCTTCTCTGTAACTTTACCGACGAATTTTCTCCCGTCGCGCATATATACGGTGTCGCCGACGGCGGCGACGGCGACGAGCATCAAGCCCGTCAGAACGATAAATGCCTTTGTCCTCTGCATGTAAGATTCCCTTCCCTGCCTTTGTTATAATTCTACTATATATTAACGCTTTTCCGCGCGAAGCATTTCAATAAATCTTGTGGCGAAGCCGGGACGGCCGTGCTGCGCTTGACCGGGCCTGCGTCGTCGCCTACGATAACCGACCCGTGAAGACACGAGCCTTCAAACTCAGTTGCATGGAATTCGACGAATTCGCACTTGCCGGCTACAGCGTCGCCGGCGAGGAGTCAGTCATCGTCGCGGGCGAACTGGACGTGGTTTTCGATATAGGCCGATGCCCGCGCGAAGCGCTGCGCGTCAATCACGTCCTGCTGAGCCACGGGCACATGGACCACGCCGCGGGAATAGCCTACTACTTCAGCCAGCGAGATTTCCAGGGCGTTACCGGCGGGGTCGCGCTGGTGGCCCATTCGATTGTCGGCCCGCTGGAAAACCTGATGGATGCGGTCGCCCGCGTCGAGGGACACCCCTCGCCGCACAAGTTCGTCGGAATGAGCGACGGCGACGATTACGAAATCCGCCGAGGCCTGATCGCACGCGCCTTCGCCACGCGGCATATCGGAAACTCGTTGGGATTTTCCATCATCGACGTCCGTCATAAACTCAAGGATGAATTCATAGGCCTGGACGGGCCTGAACTGGTGGAACTGAAGAAAAAAGGCGTCGAAATCACCCGTCGGGTCGAGATCCCGCTGGTAACTTACCTGGGCGATACAGCCAAGGCCAACTACTCCGCCATCCCGCACGTCCGCGACTCGAAGGTGCTGCTTATTGAGTGCACCTTCTTCGACGACGACCACGTCAGTCGGGCGCGTGCAGGCCGACACCTTCATATAACCGACTTGGCTGAAGTCCTCGAAGGGATGAATAATGAGCGGATCGTCCTGACCCACGTAACCCGCCGGACGAACCTGTCCGATGCCCGAAAAATCCTCAAAAAAACCCTCCCCGCCGACATCCGCGAACGTGTTACATTTCTTATGTCGTGGAAACATATTCAGGATGAGTGAGAACGCGAATTCGCGCGAATAAAACGAATGAAGCGAATAGAAACAGATTGGGTTGGTAAAAACGGATGGTAAAAGTAGGCTGGGACGAGCGGAGCGAGTCCCACCTTTCCTTTTGCTAAACGTTATTTCAGGAGAGCAACATGAGAAGAATCATTATGACGCTGTTGGTCAGTGCAATCGCCTGCCTGTCGATGGGCTGCCCCGCGCCGGATACCGTAACCGCACCGACAACGCTGCGGGAATTGACGTATGTCGATATGTACGCCCCCGGCTATCACACTTCGCGCCCGTTGCTGTGCGGCGAGAGCAGGAGGCGCTGGTACTATTATCCCGGTGGCACAGAAATGATATTCAAACGTTCCAATCAAGAGGGGGAGGTTCATGCGGTTTTCCCGAAAGGCATAGCTGCCCCCCTGAAGGGCGACCTGGACAAGGCCTTTGTGCTCCACGGGCGTTTTGAGGCCATCAAATCAACCCCCGATGGCAAAGCCCTGGAGAAGCCAGCCCGGCCAGTCAAGCTAATCCCCTATGGCTACCAGTACTTCGTCGTCTCGAGTTGGCAATGCAAATAGCGTCCCCTATTTAAAGGAGAACAACAAACAATGGCAGCAGTGAAGAAAGTGCGTGTCGGCATTGTCGGTGCGGGTTTTGCCGCGGGGTTTCATATCGAATCATTGCGACGGGTTTATGGCTGCGAGGTCGAACTGGCCGGCGTTACGTCACTTCGGGCCGAAAGCCGGAAGAAGTTCGGGGCAGAACACGGGATACCCGTTTTCGATAATGTCGAGGCAATGCTCGAACACATCGACGTACTGGACATCTGCTCGCCGCCGTATGTTCATGAGGAAGGGATCCTTGCAGCCGCGTTGGCCGGTAAAGGTATTATCTGCGAAAAGCCGCTGACCGGATGCTTCGGCCCGGCGGACGCCGGCGATGAGTTTTTCGGCAACCAGGCCGACAAGTCGGAAATGCTCGACGAGATTATCAAGCGGCTCAAACGCATCGCAAAGGCTGTGCGGGACGGCGGGGTGTTTCTCGGATACGCCGAAAACTACGTCTATGCCCCCAGCATTCAGAAAGAGCGCGAGATCGTCGAGAAGACCGGCGCACAGATTCTTCGCATGGTCGGCGAAGAGTCGCACAACGGCTCGGCTTCGGAAGTCTATGGCATCTGGCGATTCGCCGGCGGGGGGGCACTGGTCGGCAAGGCCTGCCACCCGCTCGGCGGCGTGCTTTACCTCAAGGAAGCAGAAGGGCTTGCGCGAAACGGCAAACCCATCAGACCCGTCAGCGTCAGCGCGCGGGTTCACGAAATCACTCGTCTTCCCAATTACAAAGACGCCGGATTCATCCGCACCGATTATCACGACATCGAGGACTACGGCATCATGCACGTGGTCTTTGATGACGGCACGATCGCCGACGTTATCGCCAGCGAACTGTCGCTGGGCGGGCTGACCGATTACGTCGAGGTCTTCGCCAACAATCACCGGACACTCTGCCGGATAAGCCCGACAAACCTTGTCGATACGTTCAATCCTCGCGGCGACCAGTACGAGGACATCTACACCATCGAGAAGATAAGCACCAAGGAGGGCTGGTCCCCGGCTGCGCCTGATGAAAATTTCACCGTCGGCTATCACGCCGAGATGCAAGATTTCATTTCCTGTGCAGCCGCCGGCTCGGCCCCGCAGGCCGGGCTTGAGTTGGCGCTGGACACGATGGCGACTATCTACGCCGCATATCTGTCGGCCGAAAACGGTGGAATAGACACGAAAGTACCGAGGCTGTGAGCGTAAGCATTTTTTCGATTTCGCGGGAACCATAGCGGCCAAAGAGCGTCAAATGTTATAATGACGCAGTTGGGTTGTACGCCCATCCCGAAACCAATGAATACGAGGATAATATCTATGCGCAGATTCGCATTAGCAATCGCTTTGGTCGTGGCTTTGTCGGCCGGTCTGTCGGCCCAGACGAAAACAGACAGCGCCACGAGCAAACAAGCGGCATCGAACCCGACCACAAAGGCCGCCGGAACCCGCCCGGCTGTGGTAAAGCCGACTCTCGCCGGTGCGAAGAAATTGTACTGGACGGGCAAGTATGCCGAGGCCGCCGGCGTATATAAAAAGTTACTGGACAAGCCTGATACGGCGGTTCCGGCAAGCCTGGGTCTGGCCAAGGCATACGCCGCCGTCGGCAAATACGAAGAGGCGATAGCGGCGCTCAATGCCGTCGGCGCCCGCGCGGAAAAGATAGCGGAGTGGCACGTGCAGATGTCGGGTCTGCTGGCGGAGATGGGCAAATATAACGAGGCCCTCTCGGCCGCCCGGAAAGGATTCAAACTCCGCGGCGACTGGACACCGGCCATTCTGCGATTGGGCAAGGCCCTCGAAATCCTGGGCAGGAAGGTCGAGGCGGTTAATGTCTATAAGGCCATCGAAAAGGCACTTACCCGCGAGGATTTCACAAAGGACGCCGAAAGCCTCGTCGCCGCCGGTGGAATCCTCGACCGCTACGCCGTTCTCATCGGCCAAAAGGCGTCCGAGCAGGCGCGGAACATCCTGCACAATTACATCCAGAAGGCATATCAGGATGTTGACAAGAGATACTGGCCCGCAAACGTGGCGGCTGGAATGTTCCTGCTGAGCAAGCACAAGCCCAGCCCGGCCGCGAAGGAGTTCGGCCTTGCGTACAGGATTAACAATCGCATCCCGGCCGTATTTGTCGGTAAAGGTGTAATCCTGCTGCAAAATTGGAGATTCGAGAACGCGATTTCCGAGGCAGAAAAAGCCCTGAAAATCAATCCTAATTGCGTCGACGCACACCTCCTCAAGGCCGCTACGCTGTTTCGGTGGCGGAAGTTCGATCAGGTCGGACCTGCTATCGAGAAGGCGCTGAAAGCCAACCCGAAGAACATCGAGGCGTTGTCGCTGATGGCGGCGCTTCACGTTCGCACGTTCAATCCCGATAAGGCCGAGCCGTTCATCGAGCGCGTCGCGAAGGTCAATCCCAGATGTTCCGAACTCTACGAAACCATTGCCCAGTGGCTTTCGGCCGCCCGGCAGTTCGATGAAGCCGAAAAGTACTATAAGAAGGCCATCGCACTGGCGCCGGAACTGGCCGGGCCTGTAACCGGGCTTGGCCAACTGTACATGCAGACTGGGCAGGAAAAACTCGCCGCCGAGACGCTGGACAAGGCTTTCAAACTCGACGATTACCGCCAGGACGTGGTCCGCTACATCAACCTGCTGAAGAAACTCAAAAAATACCAGGTCAGGGAGACCGAGCACTTTATCATCAAGGTTGATGGCGAAAAAGACGCCGTGCTGCTGGACCTGCTGGCCGAAGAGGCGGAGAGAATCTATCCCGAAATCTGCAAAGACTTCGACTTCAAACCGACTGAAAAAACCCTGGTGGAAATGTTCTCCAGCCACGGCGATTTTTCCGTGCGCATCAGCGGACGTGGCTGGATCGGAACAGTCGGCGCTTGTACCGGACGGGTCATCGGAATGCCCGCGCCCGATCCGCAGCGCAGCGGAATGATGGGCACGTTCAACTGGGCGGTCGTACTGAGGCACGAATTCACGCACACAGTAACGCTTGCCGCCACGAAGAACCGCATCCCACACTGGTTCACTGAATCGTGCGCAGTCTGGGAGCAGCCCGACCGGCGAAACTTCCAGGCCGTCAGACTGCTGCTGGGCGCTGTGCGAAGTAAAAAACTGTATCCGGTCAAGTCGCTTAGCTGGGGTTTCATCCGCCCCGACCGAAGGCGGCGCGGGCGAGGCGCACGCACACTGGCGTACGCCCAATCAGAGTGGATTTTCGAATACGTCGTCGAAAAGAAGGGTTACGACGCCATTATAAAAATGCTCAACGGATTCCGCGACGGATGGACGCAGACGAAAGTTTTCGCCGAAGTCCTCGGCACTACCGAGGAGCAGTTCGATAAGGATTTCCGCGCATGGGCGATTAAGCAGATTGAATCGTGGGGTTTCGACCCGAAGCCGCTCAAGAGAATGTCCGAGTCCGCCGCACGCAAGGCTCTGGAGACCGACCCCAAAGCCCCCAGGGCGCTGGCGGTGCTGGGAAGCTTTACGGTCAGGCGGAAAAAGTACGATGAAGCAATCGCAATCGCCCAAAGGCTTCAGAAGGTCAAGCCCCGCTCGCCCACTGCCGCCAGGATACTCGCCGACTGCTACCTCGCCAAACATCGCTGGCCCGAAGCCGTCGCTGCCCTGGAGGAATACAAACGGCGCCTCCGGTTCGACCCCTACGGCTACGAGAAACTCGCCAAACTCTACATGCAGATGGGCCGGGCCGAAAAAGCGCTGCCTAACCTCATCGAACTGCACCGCCGGACGATGAGAGACCCTAAGTACGCTCGACAGATCGCCGACATCTACCGCACCGACGGCAAGGCCGACAAGGCGCTGCACTATTACAATCAGGTACTCAACATCAACCCCTACGACGCCGGTGTTCATAAGGCAATGGCCGGCCTGTACGTAGCCGGGAACAACTACGACTGCGCTATCCGGTCGATGCGAAGCGCCTGTCTGATTGACAAGAAAAACGCCGATTCATGGGCGCAACTGGCAATGGTCTATTATCGCGCCGCACGCGCAGATAAAAGTTCCGAAAAACTTTCCGAAGCCCGCTCCGCCGCACAAAAAGCCCTTGAACTGGACGACGAAAGCAAGGCGAAAGAAATACTCCAGATGATAGAAGAAGATAGTAATCAATAATTGGTAATTGGTTTAGCCGTCGCCGGTACGGCGACGAGCAGTCGAGTCGTACGGCGACGAGCAGTCAATGCCAAACCGGTCTTTTTATTCTTTTTTCCATTTTTCCCTGTTCGCGTAGTTTGCGGCCGATAACAATAGCGGCATGACTATAAAAGAATTTCAGGATTTCATTCGCGAGAAATACTACGCCCGCGACAGCGAGCGCGGCAGCGCGGGAACTTTTCTTTGGTTCGTCGAGGAGGTCGGCGAACTCGCCAGCGCCTTGGCCGGCGACGATCAGAAAAACAAAGAAGAGGAATTCGCCGACGTGCTCGCCTGGCTTTGCACGCTCGCCAACATCAACGACATCGACCTGACCGAAGCCGTCCGTAAATACACCGCCGGCAACATGAAAGGTTTCAAACCCAAGTAAGACTGTTTTCTGGTAGCGAAAACATCGCACCAGTGAACAGAGAAGGGTAAGAGAAGCAATGTTCGTGAATCTGATAACGCAATATCGGAATAAGCCATCCGAAAGTAAGATAATAATGATCGTTCTGGTAATCTGTACGGTCTTGATTTCGGGATGCCGGTCGAAGACTCCCGCAAAATACGGTCGAGAACATAATGATGAGCGAAAAAGGCATCTAATACCTGTTATTCCGGATGACTGGTTCGAACAGGATGACGGGTGGTGGAAGCCTTCGCGAGATATTGCCCAAACGGTTCCCCATCATTGTCAGAAGTATATAACTTACGATGAGCAAGGCCTACATACCGAAAACGATACCTATTATTCCGGGAAAACGTACCCGGAGCCAGACTCAGATTCTGGGCCGGGGGCTAAACGTCGGGAGAGGTTAGACATCACTTATGATTATGACGCTAAGGGAGAAGAGCGCTATCCCTGGACCTTCCACATCGACTCGGGCGAACGTTCTAAACCCCCCGGCACTTTGGAGGAAGCAGAGGCCATCCTGAAATCCTGGGGTATTGAGCGGCTGAACTATCCAAGGCCGAAGAATTAAATGCTTGACCGTGCCACCCGTCAAATAATCTGTTACAGACTACTACACATCAATCTACGATTACCCGCTTTATCCGGTTGCTTCCCAGGCGGGCGAGGATTTCATAGGGGATGGTGTCGGCGAGGCGGGCGAGGTTGGCGACGCTGTTGGTTGCAGCTGGGTCGGCCGAAATAATCTCAACCTCATCGCCGACGGCGGCGTCGGGTACGTCGGTTATTTCAATAATGGTCTGGTCCATGCTGATGCGTCCGCGGACGGGGCAGTCAATCCCGCGAACACGCATCGAGGCGATGTTGGACAGGCTGCGCGGATACCCGTCGGCGTATCCGACCAAAACCAGCGCCGCGCGGGCGTCTTTGTCGAACGTATAGGTTGCACCGTAGCCTGTGGCTTTGCCGGCCTGAACGTCCTTTATCTGCATGATCGGCCCGGTCAGCCGGAGGGCGGGCTTCAGCGGCAGGATATTTTGCATATTCTCGCTCGGCTGGCACCCGTACAGCGACAGGCCAACCCGGACCATATCGAGGTGCGTTTCGGGCAGGTCGATCGTCGCAGCCGAGTTGGCTGTGTGCAGGACAAGCCCGCTGCGTCCGCCACATTCATCAACCGTCTGCATAAAACGCCGGAATTGCTCGAGCGTGAAAGACTTATCAGCCTCACCGGCGCAGGCGAAGTGCGTGTATATACCGGTGAGGTTCACCTGTTCGGATTCCCTGGCGGCTGTAACCAACTGCGCCGCCCGCCCCGCCGGTACGCCGCTGCGGGTCATTCCGGTGTCTATCTTGACGTGGACTTCGGCGGGGCGGCGGGCCTTGCCGGCAGCGCCGGCAAGCAGGGCCAGTTCGTCAAGGCTGGTAACGGTCAGGGTTATATCGTCAACGATGAGTTCGGCTGCGTCGTCGGCGTTCGCCGCCGCCGTTGCGAAAAGCAGCACGGGCCTCTGCCAGCCAAGTCCGCGCAATGTCATTGCTTCATTGCAGGTCGCCACGGCCAGCATGTCGGCGGCCGAACCCAGCACGCCCAGAACCGCCCTGATCCCGTGTCCGTAAGCATTTGCCTTAACGACCGGGCAAAGGCCGACGCCTTCGCCGAGCAGATTGCGGATAAGACCGATGTTGTGCTGAATCGCAGAAACAGAAATGTCCGCTTGCAGGTAGTCGTTCATAACAGGGAAAAATTATACAGACATCAGGCGTGCCGGGAATATATATTTACTGTATAATCGTGCGGATACGAGAGGAAAGAAACAGAGAAAAAACAAACAGAAGAAAAATAGCGCCACAGAGGCACAGGCGGCTGTTCGCCGTCCCGTGGGGAGGTACAGAGATTTTAAGAGAAAAGTATTTTTTTGTTTTATACCTCTGTACCTCTGTGTCTCTGTGGCGAATCAATCGGTTTATGACACCACAAACTAAATACAGCCCGGTAACACCTGAAATCGTCGAAGAGTTGAAAGAAATCGTCGGCGAGAAGTTTGTCATCTTCGGCGACGCCGAGAAACTCCAGGCATACTCGCACGACGAGGTGGCTGAAGAGCAATACGCCCACATGCCGGACGTGGCGGTCCGGCCTCGG
>DAOWOP010000040.1 GCA_030642005.1 Planctomycetales bacterium | reverse complement strand
GAGCAAAAGCTGCGAAGGAATCGAACAAGTGCTTAAAGAAGAAGGAGACAGAGGCGATGACACGCGGATCGACGACGGCGACCGACCGGCGGGCCTGTTGCGGGTGTACCTTCGTTACGGCCCGAGCGGCGAGCAGATAATATCGGAACTGAAGCGGGCCTCCAAACCGGGACAGCGGGTCTATAGCGGCGCAGCCGATCTGCCACGCCCGATGGACGGCTTGGGCGTAGCAATCATCTCCACCAGCAAAGGCGTATTGTCCGACCGCCGATGCCGAGAAGAAAACATAGGCGGAGAGGTACTCTGTACTGTCTGTTAACACGAATCGCACGAATAGGAACGAATTACACGAATAAGAATGAATTACACAATTTATCTGTTTTTGAAATTTGTGTAATTTGTTTCGATTCGTGGAATTCGTGGAATGAATATGTCGCGTATAGGAAATAAACCGATACCCGTACCCGAAGGCGTGAAGGTTTCCGTCGATGGTCGGGTAGTAAGTATTGAAGGGCCGAAGGGAAAACTGTCATGGACGCATCGCCCCGAGATCGGCATGGACTATGACCGGGACGCAAAGGTGATTACCGTTCAGAGAAAAAGTAACGATCGGCTGTCCAGGGCGCTGCACGGGACGACGCGTGCGCTGGTTGCCAATATGATCGAAGGTTGCCTGAACGGTTATGAGAAGGCTCTGGAGATTTACGGCGTGGGTTACGGAATTCAGGTGCAGGGCGACAAGGTTTCCCTGTCGGTTGGGCACGCCACCCAGCGTGTTTATGGCATACCGTCCGGTCTTACGATAACTGTGCAGGCTCCCCAGGCCCGCGGCGACACCGACCCGGCGAAGTTCTCCGTTTCAGGCCCGGACAAACAGGCAGTAGGCGAGTTCGCCGCTCGATTACGAAAGGCCCGCCCGCCGGAACCTTATAAAGGCAAAGGGCTTCGATATGCCGGTGAATATATCCGCAGGAAGACAGGCAAGGCCTTCGCGGGTACCGGCGAATAGGACTAGTGTATGAAGAGTTTGATTAAAAAAATTGCATGTCGGTGGCGACGAAAGAAGCGAATTCGCCGCCGGCTTACGGGCCGGCCGGACAGGCCGAGACTGACGGTCTTCCGAAGCCATAAAAATATCTACGCGCAGATTATCGACGACACCGTCGGGGCGACGCTTGTATCAGCCTCCAGCGCGGAAAAAGACCTGCGGGCGAAAATCGGCTACGGCGGCAACAAGTCCGCCGCCGCCGCCGTCGGCGAGACACTGGCGGCGAAAGCCGCCGGCGAAGGAATCAAAAAAGTCGTGTTCGACCGTAGCGGATACGCTTTTCATGGGCGAGTAAAGGAACTGGCCGAAGCCGCTCGTAAGGGCGGACTGGAATTCTGACTTTTTAGTGTGGAGCAGACGTCTTGGCGCAGATGCAGAGACAACAGAATAAACGGGACAAGCGGGAAACTTTTTCCGAAGAAGGAGGCCTGGAAGACCAGGTCGTGAAGATCTACC
Source organism: Planctomycetales bacterium (assembly GCA_030642005.1). Lineage (GTDB taxonomy): Bacteria > Planctomycetota > Phycisphaerae > SM23-33 > SM23-33 > JAUWNJ01. The sequence continues at coordinate 16,230 of DAOWOP010000040.1, read as the reverse complement.
GCTGCGCGAAGGTTGTCAAGGGCGGGAGGCGGTTCCGTTTCGCGGCGCTGGTTGTCGTGGGCGACCGCAGCGGGCAGGTCGGGATCGGTTACGGCAAGGCCAACGAAGTGCCGACCGCGGTGGAAAAGGGTATCAAAAGCGCCAAAAAAAACCTTGTTGCGATACAGATGACCGGCAGCACGATTCCGCATCGCATAAAGGCGAAGTTCGGCTCCTCGCTGGTCGTGCTGATTCCCGCCGCTGAAGGTACGGGCATCATCGCGGGAGTCCGTCTGCGACCGCTGCTGGAACTTGCCGGTATCAGGGACGTGTTGACGAAGTCTTACGGCTCGACTAATCCGAAGAACCTTCTCCAGGCCGGCATGAGAGCGTTGAAAAGGCTTCGCAGTGCCGAGCAGGTCGCCGAACTGCGCGGGGTTACATTGTCATGAAGTTGGACGAGATACTAAGCAAGGCCGGTCGAAACAAGAGGCCGAGGCGACTCGGGCGAGGTGTCCGGCGAGGCAAGACCTCCGGTCGCGGGCACAAGGGCGCAGGACAGCGCGCCGGCAGAACGTCCATGTTCGGATACGAAGGTGGACAGACACCCGTTTTGGCCAGGATACCGAAACGCGGCTTCAATAACGCCGACTTTTGCCGCCGGCCCTACCAGGTGGTCAACGTTGCCGACCTGGAAGTCTTCAACGACGGCGACCGCGCCGACCTGGAAACACTGGCGGCAAAACACCTGGTCCGTCCCGGCGGAGACCCGGTAAAAATCCTCGGACGCGGTGAACTGAAAAAGAAACTGACTGTGGCGGCGGATGCGTTTTCGGCCTCGGCGGAAGAGAAAATTCTCCAGGCCGGAGGAAGCGTCGAACTAGTGGAAAACAAGTAGCTGGTAGCCTGTAGTCAGTAGCCAGGAAAAGAAGAAAAAGATGAGCATCGGGTATTTTCTTTTGTTTTTACTGACTACTGACTACTGACTACTGACTACTGATTACTGATTACTAATTACTAATTACAATGGCTTATAGAGCATTCAGACTGGTTCTCGGCCTGGTGGCCGGGCTTGTGGCTGCGTACCTTCTGGTGAACGGCGGAGTCGGCGTCCATCGTGCGCTGACGTCGGAATCCTTCAGTACAGCCGCCCTGACCGGGCCGATAACCCAGGCGGCTGGGGCGATGGTGGTGTTGGCGATATTTTACTTTGTGTTCATCGCGCCGACCGCCATTAAAAGAGTGCTGGAGAATATTTTCTCCGTTCCGGACCTTCTGAAGAAAATCGCATTCACACTTTTGCTTCTGTGCATCTACCGCGTCGGCTTCTGGATTCCCCTGCCCGGACTCAACCAGGAAGCCCTCAGCCGGTCCATGGGTCAACTTTCCGAAGGCGCACTTGGACAGGCGATGGAGTACTTCGCCATGTTCACCGGCGGAAACCTCCAGAAGTGCACGCTCTTCGGACTGGGCATTATGCCCTATATCTCCGCCTCCATCATCTTCCAACTTCTGGTAACGGTGGTTCCTGCGCTGGAGAAACTCCAGAAGGAGGGTCAGGCCGGTCATAAAAAGATACAGGAATACACCCGTTACGCGACGGTTCTGCTGTGCGTCGTCCAGGCCGTCGGCATCTACAAATTCATAATGGTGCCAAACCTGTACCCCGCTTACGTCGAATCGACGAGCGTGTTCCTGATGGCTGTTTTGGGCCTGACGGCGGGGACGATCTTTCTGATGTGGCTTGGCGAGCAGATAGATGAGTACGGCGTGGGCAACGGCATCAGCCTGATAATTATGGCCGGTATCGTCGCTCGCATGCCCGGGGCGATAAGCGACCTGGCGAGCATGACATCATTTAAAGTTGCCGGCGGCGGTAGTGAAATAGGACTTATCAGCATCGTCTTTCTGGTGGCTGCGTTTGTCTCCGTCGTAGCCGGTTCCATCCTCATTACTCAGGCGCAGCGCCGAATCCCCATCCAGCAGGCCAAGCATACTCGAGGCCGGCGGGTCTATGGCGGACAAAGACAATACCTGCCCCTGCGGGTCAATCACGGCGGGGTCATGCCGATCATCTTCGCATCCTCGCTGATGATGTTCCCCAACGCCATAGCGCGGTGGGTCGCCGAACAGTGGCAGGGAAACAGCGTGGCGGTGTTCTTCGGTCAGGCGTTCAACATGGACAACCTTGTCTATCAATTGGTCTATGTGGGAATGATATTCTTCTTCGCTTATTTCTGGACGACGGTGCAGTTCCGCCCCAAGGAGATGTCCGACCAATTGCGTGATTCCGGTTCGTTTATTCCGGGTCTCAGGCCCGGCAAGCGGACAGCCGATTACCTCGAACGTGTCATGGAGCGGATAACCTATTGCGGGGCAGGCTTCCTGGCGGCAATTGCGGTTATTCCGCAGGTGATAGTCATTGGGCTTGGGATACCTTTCAGCATCGCCGCCTACCTCGGCGGGACGGGACTGCTGATTATGGTCTCTGTTGCGCTGGACATGGTTCAGCGGATCGAAGCCGAACTGATTATGCGTAACTACGGCGGGTTCCTCAGCGGCGGCGGAAGAATAAAGGGAGCACGAGGATAATGAGAGTCGTTCTGATGGGTCCGCCTGGCGCGGGGAAGGGAACACAGGCAAAACGCCTGGTTGAGCGGTTCGGCATGGCGCACCTGTCGAGCGGCGACATCCTCCGCGCCGAACGCGCCGCCGGAACTGAACTCGGCGAGAAATTGAAAAGTTATATGGACGCCGGCGAACTGGTCCCCGACGAGATCGTCGTGGAGATTATGGCCGGGGCCGTCGCAAAGCAGGACCCCCAAAAGGGACTGCTTCTTGACGGCTTTCCGCGGACGATAATCCAGGCTGAAGCGCTGGACGAGCAGTTGGACCGGCTAGGCCTGCCGCTGGAGGCGGTGCTGATTATAGAGGCGGATGAATCGCTGCTGGTCGAGCGAATTACGGGCAGGCGGTCGTGTCCGAGTTGCGGCAGGGTGTATCATGTAAAGAACATCCCGCCGGCCAAAGAGGACATTTGCGACGCTTGCGGTGTGAAGTTGATCCAGCGCGAAGACGATACGGAAACTGTGGTCCGCCAGCGTCTGACGGCCTATCGCAGTCAGACCGAGCCGGTGATCGAGTATTACGCCGCCGGCGGGCGGAAGATGATAAAACTCGACGGCGCCGAGCCACTGGAAGAGGTTGCCGAACAAGCCGCCGAAGCCTTGGGGTTGAGCGGTTAACTGGAATATTACTTAAACCACGGAGAACACAGAGGTTACAGAGAATAGCGAAAAAAGAAGTAAAATCTCGCGTAAGTCTTTGTGAAATAAATACCTCTGTGGTAAAATGTTGGACTTTGTGCACGAAGGAAAAAAATTAGCGTGGCGATCAAATTAAAATCTCCACGCGAGATTGAACTGATGCGACAGGCTGGTAACGTCGTCCATCAGGTTCTCTCTCGGCTGGGTGAAATGGTCGCCCCGGGCGTTACGACCGGCGAACTGGACGCTGAGGCGGAACGACTGACACGGGATTTGGGCGCTGATGCCCTTTTTAAAGGCGTTCCGGGCAGAGGCGGGCCGTTCCCCGGAACCATCTGCATCTCGATTAACGAGCAGGTGGTTCACGGCTTGCCGTCCGAGCGGGTAATCCGCGACGGCGACATAGTCAGCGTTGACTACGGTTGCCGGCTCGACGGGTACTGCGGCGATGCGGCGATGACGTTTGTCGCCGGCGAAGTAAGCCGGGATGTCAGGCGACTCGTGTCGGTTACAAAGCGGGTGCTGCAGATTGCCGTCGAATCGGCGACGGTTGGCGGGCGATGGTCGGCAGTAGCCCGCGAAATGCAAAAATATACAGAGAGCGAAGGGTTTTCAGTCGTGCGGGAGTTTGTCGGGCACGGCATAGGACGCGAAATGCACGAGGACCCGAAGGTCCCCAATTTCGTCAGCCGGGACCTGCTGAATCGCGACATTCTGCTGGAAGAAGGACTGGTCATTGCGGTCGAGCCAATGGTGGCTATGGGAAGACCCGATGTCCGAATCGAAGATGATGGATGGACAGTCGTTACGAAAGATGGAAAACCGTCCGCTCACTTTGAGCACACCCTGGCGGTAACCGCCGACGGGGTGCGGATATTGACCGACGGAAGTTGAAACAAAATAGGCCACAGAGACACAGAGAACACAGAGGTTGTTATTTTTAAGAAAAAGAAGAAAAGCAAAAATTACCTCTGCGACCTCTGTGGCAGAAATCTGTTTGTGATTGGATGATATTATGAAGGTTAAAAGTTCGGTAAAGCGTCGCTGTGAGCACTGCCGGATCGTCCGGCGGAAGGGTGTGGTGCGGGTAATCTGCACCGACCCCAAACATAAGCAGAGACAGGGATAAGAGGGCGTAAATAATGCCGCGAATCGTTGGTATAGATATTCCTGGCGACAAACCGGTCAGGATCGCGCTTCGATACATCTACGGTATCGGGCCTACCCTGGCGATGGAGATCTGTCGCAAGGTCGATCTGGACCCGCAAGTAAAAGCGGGGAAACTCTCCGAGCAGGAACTCAGCAAGATAGCGTCGGTGCTGGAGAGCGATTGCGTTATAGAAGGTCAACTTCGCCGGCAGGTTCAGCAGAACATTGCCCGCCTGCGCGACATCCGCTGCTATCGAGGTCTGCGCCACCGTCGAGGCCTGCCCGTGCGAGGCCAGCGGACTAAGACAAACGCCAGGACACGCAAGGGACCGAAAAAGACCGTTGCAGGCAAGAAATCCGTCAAGGAGATGAGATAAGATGGCCGCTGTTCGGAAAAAGGCAAAACGGGTCGGAGCCAGGGCGATCGTACATGTCAAGGCGACGTTCAACAATACACTGGTAACGATTACCGATCCGAACGGCGACGTGATTTGTTCGTGTTCAGCCGGTAATGTCGGGTTCAAAGGCGCGCGTAAGAGCACACCCTTTGCCGCCCAGCGAGCGGCTGAAAACGCCGCTTACAGGGCAAAGAAAATGGGTGTAACGGAAGTTGAGGTGCGTGTCAAAGGTCCCGGCTCAGGCCGGGAAGGCGCTGTTACCGCGTTGCAGGGAGCGGGGTTGAAAATTACGACAATTGAAGATGTTACCCCCATTCCCCACAACGGCTGTCGGGCAAGGAAAAGACGAAGAGTATAAATTACAAGGAGTTAAACGCTAACGATGGGACGTTACACAGGGCCATCATGCAGGCTTTGCCGGCGCGAGAGCGTCAAACTGATGCTCAAGGGCGCGCGGTGCGAAACCGCCAAGTGTCCGCTTGAGCGACAGTGGCGGAACTTCCCGCCGGGAGCACATTCCTGGCGACGAAGACGCAGCAGCGAATACGGCATACGACTGCGGGAAAAACAGAAAGTCAAACGATACTACGGCATCTTCGAGCGGCAGTTTATGCGGTACTTCGGCATGGCCGAAAGACAGAAGACAAACACCGGCGCCGCTTTATTGGGCCTGCTGGAACGCCGGCTGGATAATGTCATCTATAAACTCGGCTTTGCGCCCTCGCGTGCAGCGGCCAGACAAACCGTCTCCCACGGCCACGTGTACCTCAACGGTCGAAAGGTAAATGTCCCGTCGGTCCTGGTGAAAGTCGGAAGCAAAATTTCCATCAAGCCCTCGGAAAAATCCAAAGGCCTGATCAAAAAGCAGATGGAAGAGATCGGCGAACCGCATGTGCAAAACTGGCTCAGCCTGGATATGGCAAAAATGGAAGGGCTTGTTCTGGCGATGCCAAGCCGAGACGATGTGATGATCCCGGTGGAAGAAAACCTCATAGTCGAGTTGTGTAGCAGATAACGGACCGGCGCTCATGACCGGTGAACTTTTAAACTAACTATTGCGGAGGCCAAAGTCGATGCGAGCACGATGGCGAGGCCTGGAATTACCGACACGCGTTGTTCCGGATCAGGAAGTCTCTACACCCACGTACGGGCGGTTCGTTATTGAGCCGTTTGAAAGAGGTTTCGGTACGACAGTAGGCAACTCCATCCGGAGAATCCTGCTGTCATCACTGGAAGGAGCGGCGGTCGTCAGCGTTAAGATCGCCGGTACCGAACACGAGTTCTCCTCGATGACCGGCGTGCTGGAAGACGCCACCGACATCATACTCAACGTCAAGAGTCTGATTGTCAAATCGCACTCGGCCGAGCCGAAGGTCATGACGGTGCACGGCGCAGTAGCCGAACCTATCACCGCCGACATGATCGAGGCCGACCCTACCATAGAGATCATCAATGGCGACCTTGTGCTGGCGACGCTGACCGACAACGTCGAGTTCGACATGGAAATGGTCGTGCAAACCGGGCGCGGGTTCGTACCGGCAGAGGAAATGATCGACTCCGAAGTCGATCAGGAAATCGGCAGAATCTACGTCGATGCGGCGTTTTCACCCGTTACGCGGGTCCGCTACTCGACCGAGGACACACGCGTCGGGCAGCGAACGAATTACGACCGGTTAATCCTGGAAATCTGGACAAACGGAACCATTACGCCGGAAATGGCGATGGTTGAGGCCGCCAAAATCATGCGAAAGCACCTCAACCCGTTCGTGCAGTATTTCGAGGTGGGCGAGACGATCATCGACACCGGCGCTACCGCCGCTGAAGCCGAACTCGACGCCGAAATACAAAAGAAACTTAACGCGACCATCCACGAACTGGAACTGTCGGTCCGGTCGAACAACTGCCTCAGCGCCGCGAAAATTTGCACCGTCAGGGACTTAGTAACCATGACCGAAGCCGAACTGCTGAAGGTGCGATCTTTCGGCAAGACCTCGCTCCGCGAGATAAAACGCAAACTGGCGGATATGGACCTGTCGCTCGGCATGAAGGTCGAATCGCCCGCCCAGGAAGAACAGGAAAAGCAGGAAGCCCAACAGGAGGCTGAATCCGCAGAGTAACTCTTCATCTGCCGGATATAAAAACGAAGGTTAAGCCATGCGTCATCGTATAGCCGGAAAACAATTATCACGCACGACGTCCCACCGCAAAGCCATGCGTCGGAACCTCGCGGCATCCCTTATTGAGCACGGTGCGGTTCGGACCACGCCGGCCAAGGCGAAGGAAGTCCGCCCATTCGTCGAGCGTCTCATCACCATCGCCCGCACCGGCACGCTACACGCGCGCCGGCGGGTCATCACACTGCTCGGCGACCGGGCAATGACTGACGCCGAAAGCGGCGAAATCGCCGATAAGACCGTCATCGCAAAACTCTTCGATGAAGTCGCACCGCAATACGCCGACCGCCCGGGCGGATACACTCGAATCATCCACCTGCCCGAAAGACGCATCGGAGACGCCGGCAAACAGGTCCTGCTCCAACTTATCGAGCATGCCGACCGAAGCATCAAAAAAACCGGAAAGAAAAAGAAAAAGAAGAAGTAGTTCTTCGCGGTTTTTTGGCATGATCGCTTTAGCCCGGATATTGCACCACAGAGAACACAGAGATCACAAAGGTACTTATTAAAAAAGTACTTACGAGCAATTTGACGATTTCGTAAAATGGCACTCTGCTTTTTTTAGATTATGGTAATCGGGGCACGATTGGGCCCACGGGACAGGCTTGTGAGGAATTCCATAACTCTTGAAAAAACAATGAAATATGTTTTAAAAAATCTCTGCGAACTCTGTGTCCTCTGTGGTTAATGAAAAATGTGGGTTAGCGAGGCATGAAGCGCCGTTCATTTCCGGGAGACCCGCTATGAAGGATTCGGACTGCATCTTCTGCAAAATCGCCGGCGGCGATATCCCCTGCACCAAACTGCTCGAAGACGATGCCGCCATCGCCTTTCTCGATATAGGCCCGCTGGCCGAAGGGCACGTCCTGCTGATCCCGAAACACCATTACGTTACCGTCGATCAGATGCCCCCCGACGTCGCCGCCGCTGTGTTGAAGCACCTTCCGGCCCTAGGCCGGGCCGTTCAGTCCGCCGTTGGGTGCGAGGGGTTCAACATCCTCCAGAACAACGGGCCTGTCGCCCACCAGGTCGTTGGCCACGTGCACTTTCACATCATACCGCGCAACTCCGGCGATGAATTTCGCTTCAACTGGCCCGCCGGTTTATACCCCAAAGGCCGAATCGAACAACTCGCCGAAGCCATACGAAAAGAACTCGCAACTCGTAATCTGTAATCCGATGTTTGCCCGCTCGGCTTGCCGCGAACTTTTCATTCAGCGACGCGGTCCGAGGGATGAGCATAGATCCGCAGCCTCTTCCAGCGAGGCGCACTCGAGAAGGTAACAGACCCCGATGTTCCCGTATCGCTTCCAGGCGTCCTGAAAATCGGATGCGGTGGTGTGGACCGTTGCGATGACGCGTCCGCGGTGTGCCTTGACGATATCCGGTGGCGGATCTTCGTCGAAACTCCGCAGCCACGTGGGGCATCCCCTGTCGAGGTAGTGTGAGGCGAGGTGCTTGCCGCCGGAGTAATAGATGTAGGTCATCGCATAATCGTAATTTTCCAGGAGTATCCGGTTGGCTGGGAGAATAAACCGCTCGTAGTGTTCGGGTGAGTAGTTGACGGTCGTGTGTTCGCAGAATCGCATCATGTTCGGCGGGCCCCACGCGTTGGCAATCCAGCAGCCGCCGAAATCCTCCTGTCCGCTCAGGAGATTGCGTATCCGCTCGATAAACTCAACGGCAAGCCCGGCTGCGTGCCTGGCGAACCCCTCCACCGCCTCGGAGTCGTCGTGCAGTGCCAGGAGAATTGCCTCGTATCCGATAAGCGCACCCATAAGGTCCGCCGGGCCTGGCACCTGGGTCAGCGCGACGGCAAATCGCCCCGCCGCCAACTCCAGGACGCGCCGATAGTATTGTTCTATGTGGTCGAACCAGTCGCTGCGCGCGGGCAGGCGGATGTCCTTGTACTGCCGGATGTCCGAAAGGCATGGATGCACCCAGAGTTCTCCATCGAGCAGTTCGGGCCGAGCGCCCAGCGCAGCCGGCATGAAGGCGTGGCCGAAGGGCGGGCGCAGCATCGGAATACAGTCGTCGCCGATGCGCCGGCGGTTCTCAAGGCTGCTGATATGATGCTCGACGAATGCGTCCGCATCCTGCCAGAAGTCGCAGTCGTGGACGCCGGTGTTGATCGGCGTTTCGGGCGCCGAGGTCATGACAATCGGCGGATCGACTTTCTTGAACAGCCACAGGTCGCGATACCGCCGGACCGTTCGCTCAATGTCTGGTTTGAATTCCACTGCTTCACCTTCGAGGACTTTGCCGGATTCGCCCTGGGCGATTCCGTTACCTGCCCGGAAATTTACCACACCTGCCCGACAACCTGCAATTGTAACGATGGCAGGTGGGAAGGACACAGTCGCCGACGCTCCAAAGCCTTGGCGACGGAGCGGCTACGGCGGGTATGCCGAGTACTGTCTTTGCGCCAGTTCGGGTCGGAGGACGTTGTTGAGGTAGCGGTGCATGGTGTCGCCGGGGCATTTGGTGGCTGTGTTGGGCGCGTCGCGGTGCCCGATTACGCGTGCCGGTGTAATTTTGTACCTGTCCATCAGGAACAGCAGCAGTTTTTTCAGGCTTGCCAGTTGCCTGGCTGAAGGTAGTTTTTTGGAACATTTCCCTACCAGGCAGATACCGATGCCGTAGTTGTTATATGCGTTGTTGGGTGTTCCTCCGCAGTGCGCGCCCCATTTTTGTTTGGGCCATCGGCTTCCGATTTGCACCTGTCCGTCGGGGCCGTTGCGCCCGTTTGTTATGACGAAATGATAGCCCAGTTCGTCCCATCCCCTCTTCCGGTGGGCATGGTCGAATATAGCGGCCGACCCGCCGTCGGTGGCGCTGTGATGGAGCACGATCCACCGCCACGGGCGCTCGTTCACCGCCGGGGTCCATCCGGGCGGCACATTGACCGCAGCGTTATCGCTGCTTGCCGGAAGCGGTTTGACGCTGGTGGTATTGGTCTGCGCCGGCGTCGCAAAGGTCTGAACGGCTGATTGTCTCGGCAGGTCGGTCAGTATCACTCGCGGCTGAGTTTGGCAGCCGGCAACGAGAAAGACCGATACACACAAACCCAACGCGACCGGGTAAGGTTTCCGTAAAAACGCTGCTGCGACAGATTCCCGCATCTCTGCTCCTTTGCTGTGGAGTATTCTAAAGAACCTATCGGCCCACAGGCCAGGATTTCTTTTGGCATTTGCGTCCCAATCGCACTCGGACGCTGATAACGAATTCGTGTAATCCGTGTACCGTTTGCAATATAATAGATGCACTTATGCCGGAGCAAACGAATACATCTTCCGATGTTCCTGTCGAATCGGGCGAGCCGAAGCGTTCGGGCGGACAGGTGGTTGTTCGTTACGGGCGCATGATGCAACTGGGCCTGTTCGACCACGACCTGGACACCCCTCCCTCGCCGGGAATGAAACTGGTTGTCAACACCGAGCGTGGTACGGAACTTGGCACGGCGGTGATAAACGTCGCCGGCGACTCGCCGTGGAACATAGAGGACGGGACGCTCAGGCAATACATCGCCGACAGCGGAAAGGACTACCCGTTCACCCGTGGCGGAAAGGTCAGACGACCGGCCAATCCACAGGACATCAACGACCAGCATCATCTTGATAAATCCGCCGTTGACGAAGCCGGCTTCTGCCGGGAGCAAATCAAGGCCCTGTCGCTGGATATGAGGCTGGTGGCGGTCGAGCACATCCTCGGCGGGGAGCGTGCGGTGTTTTTCTTCACATCCGAGAGTCGCGTTGATTTCCGCGAACTGGTCAAGCGTCTGGCGAAGCAGTATCACACGCGGATCGAAATGCGCCAGGTCGGCGCGCGTGACGAGGCGAGGCTGCTGGCCGACTACGAGCGTTGCGGGCGCCAGTGCTGCTGCCGGGAGTTCCTCAAACTGCTCAAACCGGTCTCGATGCGAATGGCCAAGGTGCAGAAGGCGACGCTGGACCCGGCCAAGATTTCCGGCCGCTGCGGCCGGCTTATGTGCTGCCTGCGCTACGAGGACAAGACATACGAGGAACTTCGCCGCAAACTCCCCACCAGGAGCACCTGGGTCCGCACCGCCGACGGCGTCGTCGGAAAGGTCATCGAGACGCAAATCATCACGCAACTGGTTCGACTGGAACAGGTCGACAAGAGGCAAATCGCCGTATCCAACGAGGAAATTGTCGATCGCGATATGACAGGCCCGCCGGAACCGGCAGCCCCCGCCAAACCCCAAAGGCCGGTCAAAACGGTTCAGCCCTCCCGCCGGTCCATAAAATCCGAATCGCCTTCAGATGAAGAACCTTCCGACCAGGCCAAGCCGACGTCGCAGAAGCCTCAAGGCGACCGCAAAGGCCGGAGCAAGTCGCGCCGGCGAGGGAAAAAGCCCAAACATCCCGGCGCACTCAGCGCCGCACCCCAGGTGCACACCACAGGCCAAGCCGGCCGACAGGCCAAGAAGAAACGCCGGCGACGAAAACCCAAAGACAACAGACCCGAAAGCAACGAGTAATCAGTAGTTGGTAATTCGTAATTGGTAATTCGTAACAGAGTGTCTGTTTTTTTACCAATTACGAATTACGAGTTACGAATCACCAATTACGAATTACCGCTGTTCAATCCCCTGCTTCGCTTCGAATCGCATCGAATGCTTTCAGGGCCTGGTCGAGGTGGTTGCGCGTATGCACCGATGAGACCTGTGCCCGCAGGCGGGCGGCCCCTTCCGGCACGACGGGGAAGCCGAAGCCCGTGATAAGCACGCCGTTGGCCAGCATCGCATCGGCCAGTCGCAAGGCCTTGGCTGTGTCGCCGACGATAATCGGTAAAATGGCCGTCGGCGACTGGAGCACTTCGTAACCGAGTTTCCTCAGCCCGTCGCGGAGGTATGCGACGTTTTCCTGGAGGTGCCCGACGCGGTCCGGCTCGCGTTTCAGCAGGGCCAACGCCGCCAATGCCCCACCGGCCACCGCCGGCGGAAGGGCGTTGCTGAACAGTTGCGGGCGCGAGCGCTGCACCATCAATTCGATAACCGGCGCAGGTGCGGCGATGAACCCGCCGGCTGCCCCGCCAAGGGCCTTGCCAAGCGTGCCGGTGATGATGTTCACGGTAACGCCGAAATGCTCCGGCGTGCCCCGCCCCGTCCGCCCGACTACTCCGTGGGCGTGCGAATCATCGACTGCCACAAGGGCGTCATGTTCCTTCGCCAGTTTCACGATTCCCGGAAGGTCGGCCAGGTCGCCTTCCATGCTGAAGACGCCGTCGGTGATAATCAGTTTCCGCCGGGCGTCGGCAGCCTCGCCCAGGCGTCGGGCCAGGTCGGCCATGTCGCTGTGGCTGTAGATGAGGCGTTCGGCCTTTTTGCTGCAAAGCCGGCAGGCGTCGATGATGCTGGCGTGGTTCAATTCGTCGCTGATGACCGCGTCGCCGGCGCTGATCAGCGCCGGAACCAGCGCCTCGTTGGCGTTCCAGCACGAGACGTAGGTAGTGGCCTTTTCCGTGCCGCAAAACTCCGCGATGGCCTTCTCCAGTTCCAGGTGAACGCCGAACGTCCCGCAGATGAACCGCACCGACGCGGTCCCCTGACCGAAGGCGTCCATTGCCCGCCTGGCCCCGGCCAGGACGTCGGGATGATTGGCCAGGCCGAGATAATTGTTGCTGCACAGGTTAATCACTTCGGCCCCGCCCGCCAGTTGCACCGTCGGGCCCATCGGACCTGACAGCACCGGCTCGGTCTTGTAAGTCCCAGCCTCGTGAAGTGCGTCAATCTCGCTGCGAATTTCGTCGATTGTCCCGCTCATGGGCTTGCTTCCTTTCCCTTCGTTAACCACAGAGATCACAGAGGACGCAGAGGATAAATATAATCAAAAAAGATTTCTGCTTTATCCTTTTGTTTTTTTTCATGTTTCGTACTTCTCTGCGACCTCTGTGTCCTCTGTGGTAAAAAACACGTCTCACGTTCGTGCATCCGTCCAGTCGAGGACGACCTTGCAGGCGCTGCCGTCCTGCATCGCGCGGATGCCTTTTTCAAATTCATCGAACCGCAAACGATGCGTAATCAGCGGTTCGATCAGGTCAGGCCTGCGACGGAGGAAACTCTCGCAGTGGTACCACGTCTCGAACATTCGCCGCCCGTTGATGCCGTGAATCGTCAGGCCTTTGAAGATTATCTGTTCGGCCCATGGCACCGCCACATCGCCGGCGGGGATGCCCAGCAGTGCGACTTGCCCGCCGTTGCGGACGCAGCGGAAGCCCTCGACGATTGCCGCCGGATGCCCGCTCATCTCCAGCATCACGTCGGCTCCGCCGCGGTCGGTCAGGTCCCTGACGGTCGCGGCGTCGGCGGCCTCAAGAACGACGTCAGCGCCCATGACCTTGGCAAGTTCCCGCTTGACTGGGTTCGGGTCGGCCGCGATGACCAAATCCGCCCCGCCGGCATGAACGATGCCGATGCCCATCAGGCCGATCGTGCCGCATCCGACCACCAGCACCTGTTTGCCGGAGATCGGCTGGGCCATCACCGTGTGCATCGCGTTGCCGAACGGGTCGAACAGGCAGGCCTGGTCGTCGGGAATGGCCGGGTCAACCTTCCAGATGTTGGACTCGGCCAGGACGACGTACGGTGCGAAGCAGCCGGTGATATCGACGCCGAGGATGTCAACGTTTTCGCAGATGTGAGTCTGCCCGGTCCGGCAGCAGAAGCAGTGTCCGCAGCCGACGTGGCCTTCGCCGCTGACGCGGTCGCCGGGGCGGACCGACCGGACGGCCACGCCGGTGTCCTCGACGATCCCGACGAACTCGTGCCCCGCCACCAGCGGCGGCTTGATGCGACCGGCCGCCCAGGCGTCCCACTCGTAAATGTGCCGGTCAGTCCCGCAGATGCCGGTCTTCGAGACTCGCACCAATACGTCCCGCGGGCCAGGAACCGGGCGAGGTACGTCGCCCAGTTCAAGCCCGACTTCGGCGGCGGCCTTAATAATCGCTTGCATGATTCGGTGTCCTCGTGTAATATAAAACTGTAACGTTCACTATACTAGAATCTAATATAATGAAAAAATGACGAAAGTCAATAAACATTCTGAAAAAAAATCTTTCCCTCGCAACATCGCCCGTCACGGTGCCCGCCTCAAGACGCTCAGGTCGGCGCGAGGCCTGACGCTCGAACAACTCTCGCGCATGGCCGGCGTCTCAAAGGCGATGCTCTCCCAGATCGAGCAGGACAAGGTCAACCCCACAGTCGCCGTCATGCTCAAAATCGCCGCCGCGATGCAACTGAACATCGGCGACCTTATCGACTCGCCCGCCGCCGAGAACATCTTCCGCATCATCCCCGCTTCCGACGAGCGATACACCTTCCGGTCAGACCCGCTCTGCACCATACGCACGCTCAGCCCGCTGAGCCTGGAAAAGAGCATCGAGTTCTATCACCTGAAACTCGAAGCCGGCGGGGAACTGCGATCCGAGCCGCACTTCCCCGGAACCGAAGAGTTCCTCCACCTGACCCGAGGCCGATTGGAAATAATCAGCGGCGACCAGACCGCCGAGGTAAAGAAGGGCGATTCAATCCACTACCGCGTGGACATTACTCACACGCTGCGCAATACAGGCAAAGGCCCCGCCGAGGCGTATATGATCGTCCGATACAAAAGCGAGTGATTGAATCGGGATATAGCCGCGAACTACGCGAACTTTTTTCCTTTCTTTTATTAATTCTGTTGGTTTTGTTCGCGTTGTTCGCGGCTATGATACGCGGAATGAGAAACCGGTCGCACCCGGTTACGCTTTGAGAAAGGAGAACAAATCATGACACTCGAAGAGATTATAACCACCAGGCGTTCTGTGCGCAGTTATACCGATAAGCCCGTCGGCAGGGAGGCCATCGTCAAGTTGCTGGACCTGGCGCGGTGGGCGCCGTGCGCGTCGGAATGTTGCCGTTTCGTGGTCGTCGCCGAAGCCGACGGCAAGGCCCTGCTGGCAAAGGCGGCGAGACAGGATTTCATCGCCACCGCCCCGGTCATCATCGTCGTCGGGGCCGATACCGAGGCCTTCGCCAAAAAAGGCTCAATCTGGTACAGATGGGACGCCTACAAGTTCAGGGGGCTGTTCTACATCCAGGACACAGCCGCCGCCATCCAGAACCTGATGCTGATGGCCACGGAGATGGGGCTGGGAACGTGCTGGATCGGCTCGTTTAACGAGGGCGACGTCGCCAAGGCCGTCGGTTTTCCCGCCGGCGTCAGGCCAGTGGCGATGGTTCCTGTCGGCCATCCCGCCAAGCCGCCGAAAAAGATCGGCCGCCGACCGCTTGAAGAATTCGTCTCCTGGGAAAAATACGCCGCGGCGAAGTAATACCGAAATACCGTGGGACCGGGAATTAAGTGCTCCGTCCCCTTAATTCCAGTCCCCTTAATTCAGAATCCGCAAGGGGAAAATCTAACCTGTTTGGCGAAAAGCGGGCACTTGGTAGGGATCGGGGAACAAAGTGTTGAATAGGGGAAGGGCGAGCGAAGCGAGGCTCACCTTTGCTCCAAAGATAAAGGTGGGCCTCGCTTCGCTCGGCCCGGAAACAACCGGGGAAACAACCGGGACGGTCACCTATTTTGGAAGTTCATGGGCGCTCATGAAAAAAATCTATCCGTTGACGTTTGCGCGCGCAAACGTCAACGCAAAAATCTGCTTCCGGGATTTTTCTGAAAAAAATTAAGTCCCGGCTGGGCCGGGAGTTACCGATTTCGCGCCCGTTTTTCGTTCACGTTTGCGCGCGTAAACGTGAACACGAATGTTAATATGGAGGCGGCTTCGCCAAGGCTTCGCCGTCCCAAGGGCGCGATATAGACGCGCCGAAGGTTTTTTGACAAGTGAATAAGAGAGAAGAACAGGGACTAGGGACTAGGTTCTAGGGACTAGGGAAAAACGGAAAGAGCAGAACCGATTTACCGATCTACTGATTCACCGATTCACTGATCAACCAGTCAACCAATCAACCAGTCAACCGATTTACCGGAAGACTGTGCGCTCTAATGGCGTCCATTGTGCGTTGAAACACTGCGAAGCGGCCAGCCACGCGGCTTGCCGCTTCGCAATACCAAACCTATTTCGTACCGCTCGAATCCACAAAGTGACAATTTAGGCAAGATGGGCAAGACGGAAAATTCAAAAACGGGGTGATTTTCGGGGGGAAAATACGCAAGTGATTGTCAGCAAACGATTTACGTGTTTTTAAAACTTTCCTAAACTTTCCTAAACTTTCCCAATCTTTCCCAATCTTTCCCATTCTTT
>DAOWOP010000048.1 GCA_030642005.1 Planctomycetales bacterium | reverse complement strand
GGCCCATGTTACCGCCGCTTCGTAGCAGTTGATTTGATGATAGGCCCTTGGGCTCATCAGGCCCGCGACGATGCACTGGCTGACCAGCGGCGCCATTCCGTGATATCGCAGGCCGCCGGCGTGGATTGGGGGCGGAACGAATTTGTGTCCGAGGGAATGCATCGGAAGCAACGGCGTCATCTCTGCCGTATCGCCGTGATCATACGCAAACGGCGCTCGCGTCATCGTCGGGCAACTTTCCGGTTCAACCGGGATGATGTCTATTTCGGCGCCGTTTATCTTGTCGCATACGAACGGGAAGGAAAGTCCGGCGAAGTTCGACCCGCCGCCGCAGCAACCGATAACGACATCGACTTTCTTCTCACCGGCCTTTTCCAACTGCTTCTTTGTTTCCAGGCCGATGATCGTCTGGTGCAGCAGTACGTGATTCAGCACGCTGCCGAGGCTGTAACGGGTCTTTCCGGTCTTGTCGGCGACGGCCTGCTCGATTGCCTCGCTTATGGCGATTCCCAGCGAGCCGGGCGTATCGGGCATTTGAGCCAGGATGTCCCGGCCGGCATGGGTCTCCTCGGACGGGCTGGCGACGCAGTTGGCGCCCCATGTCTGCATCATCAACTTGCGGAACGGCTTCTGGTCGAAACTGATCCGCACCATGAAGACCTTGCATTCCAACCCCAGCAAAGAGCAGGCAAATGCAAGTGCGCTGCCCCATTGACCAGCGCCGGTTTCGGTTGTCAGGCGTTCGATACCGAACTGCTTATTGTACCACGCCTGGGCGACGGCGGTGTTGGGCTTGTGACTGCCCGGGGGGGAAACGCCCTCGTTCTTGTAGTAAATCTTTGCCGGGGTCCCCAGCGCTTCTTCCAGCCGATGGGCGCGATACAACGGGCTGGGGCGCCATAGCGACAGAATCTGCAGGATTTCATCTGGAATATCAATCCATCGCTCGGTGCTGACCTCCTGCTCGATCAGGTTCATCGGGAATACAGGGGCGAGCATATCGGGCGTTATCGGCTTACCGTCCGGGCCCAACGGTGGGGCCAGCGGGTTCGGAAGGTCGGCCCCAAGGTTGTACCATTGACGGGGAATGTCTTTTTCGTCCAGCAGAATCTTAGTCGTTTTCATATTCTTCTCCTAGATGCCGGCTGCGCCGGATATGCTTCCGGCGTCGCCAAGGCTATGTAACAACTCTCCGGTTATCGTAGCGTTTTTCTGCGATGCGGCAAGACTATTGTATTCACTTTGTAAGCGGATATTTCCACAGGTTTCAGGCATCGTTTTTTTCTGTGCGGTGATCCAGCACTCTTTTGGCTTTGCCGACAAACCGTTCAAGTGTCTGTGGTTCCACGAGATTGACCTTTACCCGCAGGCCCGTGATCGACTGTATCTCCCGGTCGATCTGGTTGCGAAGTTCCTGCATCCGGCTCATCTTGTCGGAGAGGTTCTCCGGGCGCACCTCCACGTGGACGGTTACCTCGTCCAGTGTGCCGGGCCGGCCAACTTCGATGAGGTAGTGCGGAGCGGTGCCCTCCACTCGCAGCAGGGCCTCTTCGATCTGCGAAGGGAATACGTTCACGCCTCGAATGATCAGCATGTCGTCGGTCCGCCCGACTACGCGGGACATTCGCACGCCGGTTCGCCCGCACGGACAGGGTGAATGATACAACCGGGCGATGTCGCGCGTGCGGTAGCGGATAACGGGCATGGCCTGTCTTGTCAGCGTCGTGAAAATCAGTTCTCCCGACTCGCCCTCCCCGACCGGTTCGAGCGTTTCGGGGTTCACGCATTCGACGATGAAGTGATCTTCCTGGATGTGCATGCCGTTGCGAACCGGGCATTCGCCACTGACGCCCGGGCCGATTACCTCGCTGAGTCCGTAGTTGTTGAACGCCAGGAGTCCCATGCCGGCTTCGATCTGGTTACGCATGTCCTCGGTCCACGGCTCGCCGCCGAAGTGCGCGAATTTCAGCGACAACTCCTTTGGGTCGATGCCTGTCGATCGTGTGGTCTCGGCTATGTTCAGCGCGTAACTGGGTGTGCAGACCAGCACGTCGGCGCCCAGGTCGCGTATTAACATTATCTGTCGCCGGGTATTACCGGCCGCGGCCGGTACAACGGCGGCGCCGACGCGCTCGACGCCGTAGTGCAGGCCGAAGCCGCCGGTGAACAGTCCGTAACCGAAGGCTATATGGACGGTATGTTCCGGTCTGAGTCCGCCGCCGACCAGGAAACGGGCGCACAGGTCCGACCAGATATTCAGGTCTTCGTTGGTGTAGGCGACGAAAGTGGGCTTACCCGTCGTTCCGGACGAGCCGTGAAAACGGGCGACCTTGTCGCGCCCAACGGCCAGGAAGCCCAGCGGGTAGTGATCGCGGAGATCCTTCTTGGTGGTAAAAGGCAGCCGGCGCAGGTCGTCGAGTGTTTTGATTTTGGTCGATGTAACGCCGCTGCGAGCGAAGGCCTCCTTGTAAAAGGGCACCTCGGCCACACGCTCAAGAGTCCGGCGCAGACGATGCAATTGCAACTCGCGGAGTTGATCGAGCGGCATCGTTTCTGCGACATCCCAAATACTGTTGTCTGTTACAAAGTCGGTCATCTTTCCCTGACGGCTACTGGCCCTGTTCGTACAGATCGACGCCGTTAATCACACTGATACCGTTGTCCTGAAGCATTTTTATGACCGGGTCCGGATCGTCAAAACGGAACACCAGTACCGCCTTGTCTTCTCGTCCGAAGGTGAAGGCGTACATATACTCGATGTTGAATCCCCCGTGTTCGATGGCTTCGAGGATATCGGCCAGTCCGCCGGGGTGGTCTTCCACCTCGATCGCGACGACCTCGGTAATCTTGACGACGGAGCCGGCCTCTTCCAGTACGGCCTTGGCCTTGGCCCAGTCGCGAATTATCAGACGCATAATGCCGAATTGCTGCGTGTCGGCAAGCGACAGCGTCAGGATGTTTATACCGGCCTTCGCCAGCGCGCGGCAGGGTTCGGAAAGCTGACCCGGCTTATTTTCCAGGAATACTGAAAGTTGGTTGATCTTCATGGGAGGTCCTTTCAAATTACTCGCTTGTCGATAATCCGCTTTGCCTTGCCCATACTCCGTTCAATGGTGTGCGGCTCGACCAGTCGCACGTCAACCCGGATGTTTAACATCCTTTCAATGGAGCGTGCGAGTTTGGCCCGCAGGTCTTCCATCAGGCGAATCTCGTCGCTGAAGACATCAGCGCTGACCTCAACCTGGACGTCAATCCGGTCGAGGCCCTTCTCGCGGGTCAGGACGATCTGATAATGCGGCAGCGTGCCCTCGACGGCCAGTAGAGCCTCTTCGATCTGTGAGGGAAATACGTTGACCCCGCGGATGACGAACATATCGTCCGTTCGCCTGCCGATGCGCCGGATTTTACGAATCGTCCTCCCACACGGACAAGGCTCCTGGATGATCGATGTGATGTCCCGCGTACGGTAGCGGATCATCGGCATGGCCTTCTTCGAAAGGGTCGTCAGAACCAGTTCGCCTTCGGTCCCGTCGGGCAGCGGGTCGCCCGTTTCAGGATCGATGATTTCCGGATAGAAGTGGTCCTCGAAGATGTGCAGTCCGCTCTGGTCGCTGCATTCGGAGGCGACTCCAGGGCCTATGATTTCGGAAAGCCCGTAGATGTCGTAAGCCTTGATATTACCTGCTGATTCAATGTATTTACGCATTGCTTCGGTCCACGGTTCAGCCCCGAAGATGCCGGCCTTTATCGGCAGATTCCTGATGTCCACCCCCAGTTCCCCGGCCCGCTCAATCAGATGGATAAAGTAACTGGGAGTGCAGGAAATCGCCGTAACTCCGAAGTCTTTCATCACCATGATCTGCCGGTCGGTGTTTCCACCGGAAATCGGTATAACCGTCGCGCCGAGGGCTTCAGCGCCGTAGTGCGCGCCAAGCCCGCCGGTGAACAGCCCGTATCCGTATGCGTTCTGAATGATGTCGCCTTGCCCACATCCACAAGCGGCGAACGTACGAACCATCACCGAAGTCCAGACATCAATGTCTTCGGCAGTATATGCCACGACGATTGGCTTGCCCGTCGTCCCGCTCGATGCATGCAGGCGAACCACTTCGTTGATGCCGCAGGCGAACAGGCCGAACGGATATGTATCTCGAAGATCGATTTTTACGGTGAAAGGCAACTTCGTAATGTCGTCAAGGCTTCGAATGTCATCGGGGGTAACGGACTTCTCATCCATTCGTTTGCGGTACATTTTAACGCGGTCATACGCCCTGCGAGCAACGGCCCGGAGGCGCTGAAGCTGGAGAGTCCGAAGTTGATCGACAGGCAGATAATCACTGCTGCAAGCCGGATTGAATTTGCCGCCTATATCATTCCATAATATAGCCACTGTTATTGATCTCCTGTCAGCCGGACGAGAGGCGCGCATAAGGAACTGTTTCAGCGCGCATCTCTTGTGGCGTTTCGCCCTGCCTTGAACGCTTCGATATTCGTGTCGTGCGCTTTTTCAGGGAGATTAGCCTTTATAGCGCCTAACCAAATCGGCAGATCGATTTCTAAATGATTACTTAGAACTCCCAGCATTGCAACGTTGAGGCTGCGACGGTTACTGACGGCATTTTCGTCGATTTGGTCCGGGCAAATCAAGACGCCGGACTCACGAAGCAGTCCTCTGTTGACCTCAACCTGGTCTGTGGCGAGGACGACCATGAAATCCGCTTCGCCCCTTGGGACCATCGGGCTGAGGACCTCGTCTCCGAAGCGGACGTCGCTGGCGACCGATCCGCCCCGCTGGCTCATTCCGTGAATCTCGCTTTTCTTGACATTCAGGCCGGTACGGAACGCCGCCGAAGCCAGGATGTCGGACGCCTTCAGGACACCTTGTCCGCCAAGTCCGGCGATTACGACATTTGTAACAGTATTACTCATGGATGTCGGCCTCGGCGAATTGTTGTTCATATTCCCGAATCTTCTTTGCGGCCAACAGGCAGGGTCGGCGGGCAATAATCACGCACAATTCCTCGGACTTCAGCGATTCGGTCAGAATACGCTCGAACTTCTCGGCGTCCTTTATAGGGTCGAGCACTTCGACACGCTCAATGCCAAGTGACTTAGCGAGATTCTCGAAGACGATTCGGTTGGTCGGCTGATGGTCGAGTTTCCGCCCCGTGCCCGGGTGTTCCTGAAGGCCTGTCATCGCCGTGGTGCCATTGTCGAGAATTAGCACGACGTGCCCTGTCCTGGGAGGGTTATAGACCATTTCGACCAGGCCGGTGATGCCACTGTGGACGAACGTGCCGTCGCCGATGACGCTCACGACGCGGCGGGCTTCTTCGTCCGGCAATACGTGTCTCAGGCCGAGGCCCACTCCGATGCTCGCGCCCATGCAGATGCATGTGTCCATCGCTTCGAACGGCGGCAACACACCCAGCGTGTAGCAGCCGATGTCGCCGGCCACTATGCAGTTCAGCCTTTTGAGAATCTCGAAACTCACGCGGTGAGGACAGCCTTTGCACAGCGCCGGCGGCTTGCCTCTGGGTGCGGGCGGGTCGTCTGAAGTGTCGCCGGAAAGAATACGCCGAACGCGGCTCACGTTTAACTCGCTGAACCGATACGGTTCCGGCTTGCTCTCGACGGCCAACCCCGCCGCACGCAACGACTCGGCCAGGATCGGATCACCCTCTTCTACTACCACGCAACGAGCCACGCTTTGAACGAAATTTTCAATTGTCTTTATCGGCAGCGGCCAGGTCAGTCCCATCTTCAGAAAACTCGCTTCCGGAGCGGCCTCGCGTGCATGGGTGTATGAGATACCTGTAGCGATGATACCAAGGTCGTCGTTGCCCTTTATGGTGTGGTTCAGGTCGCTGCGCTCGTTCCAGTCGGTGATTTGGGTCAGTTTCTCTCGCAGACGCCTGTGAGCGGGCCGTGCGTAAGCGGGTATCATCACACGGGACTTAATGTCTCGGTTAAACTCCGGTTTTTGGGGTGCCGACACCGTCCGGGCGGGAATCACGACTGTCTTGGAATGACAGATGCGAGTGGTTACGCGAAGCAGGACCGGCGTGCGGAATCTTTCGGACAGTTCAATCGCCCGGAGTGTGAAATCGTAGGCATCCTGCGAGTCTGACGGCTCGAACATCGGCACACCGGCAGCCTGGGCGTAGCGGCGGTTGTCCTGTTCGTTCTGGCTGGAGGCCATGCCGGGGTCGTCTGCCGTAACTATCACCATCGCGCCGGTTACGCCGGTGTGTGCGGCTGTGAACAACGGGTCGGCCGCCACGTTCAGACCGACGTGTTTCATCGTTACGAGCGTTCGCGCGCCGGTGAAGGATGCGCCCAGAGCGACTTCCATCGCTACCTTCTCATTCGGCGCCCATTGGGCCTGTCCGCCTATCCGGGAAAAATCCTCGAGAATCTCCGTGGACGGCGTGCCGGGATACCCGGTCCCCAAGGCCACGCCGGCATCCAGAGAGGCCTTGGCGACCGCCTCGTTTCCACTCAGAAGCAGGCGTTCAGCCGGATTTGTCTCATCAGTAACCATCGAATCAGAGTAATAACTGGTAACGGGAAAAACAATAGTCGCAGTGTATTAAAATGAACGGGTCGCCCCAATGACAGGGGCGACCCGCAATGTAAGCATCAAGTCAAATATCCCGCGTTACCATGTGAAGACCAGTTCGTACCGAAAGAACGCTGCGAATTCATTATTGGTGTCGGAATAGAAGTCTCCGGGGCAGAAAAACTCGCCTACCAAGTGCCCGGAAATATACTGGTTGAACTTGTACATAAGCTTACTGGTAAGCAACTGACCGCGAAAACAGCTGTCGTTGTCGAAGTAGGGCCGACCCTGGTAGGAACTCTTTTCATCGGCAAAAAGCAGATGATAGTCGGTTTTGAGTTGCAGTTTTTCCATCGGGTGGCACGTCCAGCCGAGGCCTATGCGATGGAGATTGGTTGTCGCGCCGGGTCGGTTTTCCAACGCGACCGTGTAGGCCAGCATGTCGCTGAACTGAGGCCAGCGACCCCAGAGAGGGTCAAACTGCTCGTTTTTCCCTGTATCCGGATCGTTGCCGGAGAGGAACTCGTATCCGGCGCGAAAACTGTTTTTCAGTTTGTCCCTCAGGTGATATTCGAGGAGGGTGTTAAGCCCTAATGCGCAGAGGGTATCGCCGTTCTTGTTTCCGAACTGATTAGCGAATTCGGCGCGGTAGTTCCAGTTTTCGCCGAGCGTCCCAGCCACGCGGGCGCCGAACGTGTAGATGTCGGCGTTGGTGCCAGCCTGCCACGGTGCGAGGTGTCCGGCCCGGACGTCGCCGGGCCTTTCACCGATTACCTGTTCGTCGTGCTTGTAAATGAAATAGCTGCTGATCTCAGTGTTCTCCAGCGACTTGTTGGTAACGTAAAGTATTACGCCCTGTTCGTCCTGCTCTATGTTATGGAAGTCCTTGTCGCAGAACGGTTTAATCCAACGGTCCGAGTCGGCATGCTGGTTTATGTAGATTAAATCGACCTTCGTCTTGGCGTCTTTCATATCCCATGTCGCCCGGACTGCGTCGAAGAAGATCGTCCGCGATCCGTCCAGGGGCGTGCCGTCCAGTACCAGCCAGCCGTTTCCGAGGACGATGTCCTGGCGACCGAACTTTAACGTCAGCGGCATGCCCATGACGTTGGACCACTTGACGTTCATTTTGTCGAAGATGGCCTCGCTCATCGTCCACTCGTCGATATAACAAGCATCTCTGCATTCGGCCTTCCTCGCCGGCTGGCAGAAATGCCTGGGTTCGTACACCAGGCGAATATTGAAGTCCAGGTCCTTCAGCGGCGTAACCGTCGCCCAGGTGCGGAAGCGGTAGCGCTGGAAGTGGCGGTCTTCCTTGTTGAGCAGCAGGTTGGCGACGAAGATCTCTCGAAGCCTCAAGTCAGCGCCCCAACTCAACCAATCAGTCGGATTCTTAGTGCGCTTGCACCAGTCGTCAAACGACTCGCCGGTTCCGGCTTCCCTTGCCCTTTCCTCGGGGCCGGGGTCTTGGCCAAGAGCGGTCGAAGTCCAGAACAGCATCACCGCTGCGACGCCCAAAACCACCATCATCATACTCAATTTCTTTTTCATCTGTCTGTTGCTCCTTCTATTGTGTCCTGTTCTGTTACCGTGTTTCCGAAACACTAGACATTACACTGGAAAATCTATTTACGAAAACAATCCGCCAGGTGCTCCTTGCTCGACGGTTTTGTCATCAGGCTGACTATTATTACTGTAAGAATCGAAAGCGGCAGGGCAATCAGAATCGGATCGACGACCGGCCAGTTGGGGCTGTCGGCGAGAATACTGCTCTTGCCGCCGGCGAACTTCTGCACCAGTCCGATTGCGCTTGCCTCTTGAGCTTTGACGAAGAGCAACCAGAAAGCGGTTGCACCGAATCCGACGATCATGGACGCAATAGCGCCGGCCTTTGTGATTCGTTTGAAGAACAGCCCGCCGACGAATGCCGGCAGGAACGCCGAGGCGCACAGTCCGAAGAAAATCGCCGTCGCGCGGGCGATCATGGTGCTTTCCCTCGCATAGGCGCTGATGCTGACAGCCATGATGATGCCGATGAGGATGCCGATTCGCGTGATGCCTATGCTTCGGCCGTGGCGACCGGTAACCTGTTCATACACGTCGCGACCGATACTTGTGCCGACGGCGTGGAATTGACTCGAAAGTGTGCTCATGGCCGCTGCCAGCAGGACCAGCAAAAACAACAGGCTGAACCATTTCGGCATTGCCGAGGTGATGTAGGTTGGGATAATCTGCCCGGCGTTACCTTTGGCATAGACGATGGAAATACTTCGACCTTGAGCGATGGGCACATCCTTCGCGCCGATCGGAACTGATTCACCGGTGTAGGGCTTGTCCGAATCCAGGACGACCGGGACCTTTTTGTCTTTAATGTCTACCCATTGACCGCCGTCGTTTTTCTTCATCAGTTGCAGGACGCACTGGTTCTTGTCGGCGTCGATTGTCTTGATCACACGTCCCGTAAAGGGCTGACCTTTCTGGGCGAAGAACACGTTGGAAAGGCTGCCGACCGTAAAGGCGACACCCGTCATAATCAGGATGAACACCCCGCCGATCAGCATCGCGCGATTGAGTTCCTTTCTGCTCTTTACGGTCATGAACCTCACAATAAGTTGCGGCTGGGCCAGCACGCCGATGCCCACACCCATCGCAATTGTGCTTATAACGATCCACCAAAGGTCGTAACCGTGACTGCCCCATCCGAATTTCGGTGTACTGGTCCAGCCCTGGTGTCCCATAGCCTTGAGTTTTCCGGGGACCAGACCGGCCAGATCGGTCAACGATTGATGACCTCCTACGACGCCGCCGACAGTGATATACGTCCAGATCAGCAGTATGATCATGCCGACAAACATTATCGTACCCTGCAGTGCGTCGGTGTACATCACGCCCTTAAGCCCGCCTACCACCACGTAGGCTGCTATCAGAACGCTGAACACCAGAAGGGCGACGATGTACTCGATCCCGAATTGAGCGGCGATGAACTCACAGCCGCCGATGAGCACTGCCGCTGCGTACAGAGGTATAAACAGGAAGATAATCACACCGGAAAATATCTGGACAAACTTGCTCTGGTATCGACGACCCAGCAGTTCGGGAAACGTGTGCGCGTCGAGGTGATGTCCCATTTTGCGCGTCGGACCACCGAGAAAAACGAATGCGATGAAGATACCGACAAAGATGTTCAGAAACGTCAGCCACAGCAGGCTCATCCCGAACAAACCCGCCACGCCGCCGAAACCGACGATGGCGCTGGTCGATATGAACGTCGCACCGTAACTCATCGCCATGACGAACGGATGCACCTTTCGACCGGCGACGAGATAATCAGTGGCCGTCCGTGTCCGACGATAACCAAGCCACCCCAGATAGCCGATTAACATCAGATAAATGATAACGATAATAATCTCAGGAAGGCCTACAGTCTGAGCAATCATCTCTGGTTCTCCCTGAGGAATCCCTATTGCGTCTTTGCAGTTCACATGCCGGATACCCGGCCGGCAGCAAAGACGGCTAGAGTTCCTCTTCGACCTTCTTCTCTCCTTCTACCCAGCGGACGTCTTCTTCCTGGACCGCCTCTTCGCCGCGGTTCCAGGTGACCAGGCCGTAGATTACACACAGAACGGCGCTGAGCAGACAGAGAAGATATGCCAGCAACACGTAGAAATCATCAATGCCTAACATGGGCTGAAGTCCTTTATTCCAGTAAGCGGGTTTCTATGACGCTACTGAGATTGACATTCCCGACAAAGACGCCGATCGAATTGTACAAATACGCTAACAATATCTTCGGCGATTGCCAAAAAATAAAATTAGAAAAATTCTTCGCCTGACCGGCACGCTGCCGGCGAAAAAGTCTTCCGACATATCAACTGGTGGATTCACGCGGCGAGAAAGGGGCAACGACGCTGAACGACAAGCCGCGTTGTCGCGCTAATCGTCGGCGGCAATGGGCTTGCCCTTTCGGTACGCCATTCCCTGGAAAACAGCCACAATCTGTCCCGACTCATCGGTAACGTTGACGGTGTAGGTGCCTATCTTCCTGCTCACGGAGATTTCCGCTGCCTCGGCTGTAAGCACGCCGGTACTCGCAGCCTTCACAAAAGATATCGTTGCGTTAAGAGCCACAGCCACGGTGCCGTGGGAATTGGAAGCGGCGGCGAAGGCGAAGTCCGCCAGGGCGAAAATCGCACCGCCGTGCACTGTGCCGAGGCTGTTCAAATGGTGATCCCGCAGTTGCATGCGGGCCACTGCTTTACCCGGTGAAACGTCCAGCAGTTCTATGCCCAGGTGCGCCGCCAGCGCGTCTTGCCCGAAATAGTCCTTGATGCGTTTCGTTGTTATTTTCCTTACCGCAACATACCCGCCTGTCGGCAGGCAGGTCGCATTCAGAGGTCTTAACCTGTGCTTTTGGATTACGAACGACACAGGTTACAAACATTTACTGCACCAGTGCCAGTTTTTTTCCGGTAAGCCTGCTACTTCGGTGTGTGACTGATTTTTCCGGCGAGATTCGCATGGTTCCCGGAGATTCGCTTCGCTCATCTCCGGGTTTTTTTAAAAAACGCCCGACCTTGAGCGAAGCGAAAGGTCGGGTATGCTCTCAAAAAACCCGCCTGCACCGGGCATTTACGAAGGACTTCACGCGTATGTCAAGGAGCATTGGGCGAACGTCCTGAAATATATCAGAAATCACACAAGCGGGATCAGTGGTTCAAGTCCCGCACAGCCCAGTAACCGGTAACCGTCGTTCGCCGCAGAATCAATCCGGCGGCGCCCAGGATCAGCAGCGCCAGCGAACATGGTTCGGGTACCACGCCGCCTTCTCCGACGCCGAAGTCGCCGGGGTTTCCGGGATCGGGGTTCTCCGAGAAGCCGAACTCGTAATCGAACAGCGAGTCGAAGCCATTGAAATCCCACGGCTGGGGCCGCATCCCGCCGCCTGCACCGCTGCCGCCACCGCCGCCGCCACCGCCGATCCAGAACGGCGCCTGTCCCGGACCCCAGTCATGGAAGCACAGATAGACATTCTGCCACCGGCTGGAAGGGTGCATGACGAGATAACCCATCGGGTTGCAGTCTCTGCTCGGCGCTGCGTCGGCCCACCCGTCGCCGTTGCCGTCATAGGCCATGGAACCGGCGGAGTTCAGGATGGCGAGGGTGTCTGTCGGAGAAGGCGCCCCCGGCATTGATGGGCCTGAAGGGGCCGACGGAGCAAAGAAATTAATCACTTCGCCGTTCGCGCCGTCGCAGATTGCAAGAGACAATACAGCGACGGCGATTACGATCATTCGCTTACTCATTAGATTTCCCTCCTGTCGTTTTCACCTGCGCAGGCGTCGCCTGCGGATGATGAGCATGAACGACCCCGTCATCAGAACGGCCAGCGTCGCCGGTTCGGGCGTCTCCGGCCCGCCTTCGTCGCCGAACCCGCCATCCGGGGGCGGGGGCGGGATGATGCCGCCGATGTCCAACGTGTAACTCAAGTCGAATGACTCGCCGACCTGAAGGGGATTGTCGAATACGATCGAAATCCTGGTTATGTAATTGCCGTAGTAATCGAGAGTTACATCCATGTCCATCGTGTAGCCCACCCCGTCGATGTCCAGTGAGCCGTCCTTGAGCGTCGCTACCCGCAGAGTGATGGTGTAGCCGGTGAACGCCTCGGTGGTGCTGTTGGCGATTACCTTGTCCATCTCCAGAAATTCTTCATTTCCGGTCTTCTGGAACCACGTCGTACCGGTCCCGCCAGGCTGCCAGGACGGGCTGTACTCCTGCCGACCTCGGAAATACCAGTAGTTCGCGTCGCTGCCGTCCTGCTGGAGATATGGGGGCGTGGTCTCGGTGAACCGGACATCGCTGTAGTCGTTGTCGAAATCCGGGTCCGGGTCCAACTGGAAATCCATCGACGAGTTGTTAATCAAGATATCCGCCGAGGCGACCCCGCCGACGAAAAACAATACACAAAAAGCCAAAATAACGTTGAGCTTATACATTTGCTTCCTCCTTCGAATGAGCCAATGAGCCGATTCAAAATAACTTCACAAACACCTCACTTCTTCGACGAAACATCATGGGCCGAGCGCATTCATGTATTCCCTCCTTCCTCGCTTTTGATTCACCCTCGAATCCATCACACCATCCAATCAGTTGATACGTAGGCCGCCCTGTGCGGACCGCCAAATCTGAAGCTCGAGCACTACGAGGGATACCGAACCGCGAGGGATACTGCTCTACGAGGGACATCGCTCAACGAGGGATACTGACTTACGAGGGACTCTCAACCTACGAAAAACACTCCGCAGATTACCCTTAAGTATATACGTGGGAACGAAATTTATCAACCCCTTTTAATAAAAAATTTCTAGATTACTAGATTACTAGTACTTCATTTCACCAATAATACCGGGTAAAGTCTTTTCAGTTTGGTTCGGGCCCGGGCGGTAGTGAACTGCCAGTCGATTCCTGTTTGTATCTCATTTCGCAAGCGTTCCCACTCGGCAATGGCGGCGGTGAGTTGCTCTTGGGTTTCGAAGTAAGTATTCATACACTGGCGGCTCATGACGCTCAATTCGATCTCGGCCATATTCAACCAGCTGCCATGCTTTGGCGTGTAATGAATCTCCAGCTTTCTCGCCAATCGTCGGGCCATCTCCGGCTCGAAGGTCTGATACAGGCTGGCGATCTTGTGTGTGTTGAGATTGTCCATCACCAGCAAGATCGTCTTTGCGTGCGGATACAATTCATCGCACAACTCCCGAATCACTTCGGCGAAATCTTCCCGCTTCCGATGTTCTCGAACACGAACATGCCGCTTGCCTTCCAATGGTGCGTTGATCATAAACACGCTGGCGGTCCCGTTGCGGCGATATTCGGCATCGACACAACGAACTTGACCTGGGGCCAACGGAATCGATGGGCGAGTCTCGCCGATCAATTGCTTGGACGCTTCGTCGAGAGTCACCAGTGGGCGAAGCGGATCAAAAGGCCGTTGGTACACGTCTAAAACGTCTTCCATCGCCGCGACAAACTCGGCATTCGTATCCGGCGGGATGCACCAGTACTTCTTCAGGTGAGGCTTAAGTTCGTTTTTTTGAGCGTCCGGTAGACCGTCGGGGCGCTGCACGAGGCAACGATCTCCAACTCGACGACGCGATCGGACAATAATTGTAGCGTCCAACGAATCCGGCCTTCCGGTGGCTTGGAGCACCCCAAGGCAATCAGGTGGGCCTCGGCCGCTCCGTCGAATGTCTTGCCCCGAACCGCTCCATGGTTGCCGTGCTCCAAACAAGACTCCAAGCCTTCTTCCACGCATCGCCTGCGAAGCCGTTCGACGGTCCGAGGCCAACATCGAAACGCCTCGGCCACCTCGGAGTCCTTCAGGCAAGGA
Organism: Planctomycetales bacterium; assembly: GCA_030642005.1. Lineage (GTDB taxonomy): Bacteria > Planctomycetota > Phycisphaerae > SM23-33 > SM23-33 > JAUWNJ01. The sequence goes on along the minus strand of DAOWOP010000048.1, from coordinate 1,303 downwards.
CCGTCCGGCCCTTGGTCGACCGCCAAGAAAATATCGGCATGCCGACGGCGTTGAGCCGACACTTTGGGATTCTTGGATAACGCATCCAACTGGGAACGTTCTTTGGTTGTCAATTCTACGATGTACTTCTTCATGCCGGTCTCCTTACCGAATTTGAGGTTCTATCACCTCTATCGGCAAGAAGCATCACCCGACATTATTGGTAAAATGAACTACTAGGTTCTAGGGACTAGGGAAAAACGGAAAGAGCAGAACCGATCAACCGATTCACTGATTCACCGATTCACCGATTTACCAATCAACCAGTCAACCAGAAGATAGGGACTAGGGACTTGGGATTAGGGACTTGGAAAAGAAATCCACAATCCGCAATCCACAATGGCAAGCCGTAGAGTTTAGGCAAGATAGGCAAGGCGGCGAACTCAAAAACAGGGTGTTTTTCGGGGGTAAAATACGTAAGTAGTTGCCAGTAAAGGATTTACGTGTTTTTAAAACTTTCCTAAACTTTCCCATTCGTTCCGAATCGTTCCGAATCTTTCCGAACCTTTCCGAATCGTTCCGTATTGTTCCCAATTGTTTCGTATCTTTCCGAATCTTTCCCTGCCTGCGGGTGCGTCCCATTTGAGTGGGTAGATCGTGGTTGAGCGTTGAAAAACGTCCATTCAACCCAAAGCCGACGGATAGCAATCCGTCGGCTTGGGCTTGATGAGGTCGGAGATATAACCCGTGTTGTCCTGCTAATAAGGCCGATTATCCCCGCGCCCGACCCATGTTTCGAAGAGTTTGATACATTCGTTGCGGAGGAAGTCGCCGGCGATTTTGACGCCGCTTCGGCCTAGCGTTTTCATCTGTTCGTTGGAGATAGCCAGTTCGCTGAAACCGGCTTTTTCGGCGTCGGCGATCCTCGCGCCGAATACGATTTTTGAAATCTTCGCCCAGTGACAGGCTGCGAAGCACATCGGGCAAGGTTCGCAGGTGGAGTAAATCACGCAGCCGGTCAGGTCGATTGTGTTCAGTTTCCGGCAGGCGGCCCTGATGGCCTGGACTTCGGCGTGTGCGGTGATGTCGGTGTCGCTCCAGACGGCGTTGTGTGCGGCGGTGATGATTTCGCCGTCGCGGACGATGCAGGCTCCGAAGGGCGTCTGCCCGGCTTCGACGCCTTCTGTCGCAGCGTCTATGGCCGCAGCCATGAATTTTTCATCGTCCATTCTCGCGCCCTTATCCTGGAAGAATGTAGGCGATTCTTTTCAGGTCGGCAAGCAAAAGCAAGCCGGAGCAGAGGTGCGATTGACGCAGGAGCGTT
>DAOWOP010000065.1 GCA_030642005.1 Planctomycetales bacterium | reverse complement strand
CGCTTCGGCCGGGGCGACAAACCGACGCCGGCGCATCTGAACCCGTCCCTGGCGGCGTAACTAGGCTTTGTCTGAAAACTATTTCAGACAAGCAATCAGTAAAAAGCGGTCAGCGGTCAGCAATCAGCAAAAGAAAAAACTGAACACTGACCGCCTCGGCACGGCAAGGGCGGTCAGCATTGCAGGTCTTTTGTTTATTTTGGTTTTGGCTGATTGCTGACTGCTGAATGCTTTTTACTGAATGCTGAAGGCTTTGAGGCGATGTTCAGCTTTTCACGGGAAAAAGGGGACAGGAAAAAAGTAGAATATCTTTTTTCCCCTTTTTCGGTCCTTTGTTTATTTTGGTTTTGGCTGACTGCTGACTGCTGATTGCTGACTGCTTTGAGGCGATGTCTGACTTTTCAGACAGAGCCTGGATTGACAATCGGCAATCGGCAATTGACAATTGCCCTGGTCATGGGCGCGATAACTACTCCTGAACAAGTCAAGTTGATCGTCGGGATGCTCTCGGTCAGCCGGGAGGTGCTCGCTGATGCGACCGAGCGGTTGCAGCGCGACTTCGGCCCGGTTGATATCGCCGGCGAGGTAATGGATTTCGATTTCACTCATTACTACGACGAGGAGATGGGAACAGGCCTGCTGAGGCAGTTCGTCGCGCTGAAGAAACTCATCGACCCGGACCAAATCGTCGCGATAAAAAGAGCGACCAATGATATCGAGAACGGCTTTGCCGAAGGCCCGAACCGCAAAGTCAATCTCGACCCCGGCTACATCACCGAAAGCAAACTCGTCCTGGCGAGCACAAAAGACTTCGCCCATCGTATCTATCTCAGGGATGGCATTTACGCCGAGGTAACGCTGATGTACGTTCACAGCCGATGGGTTTCACAGCCTTATACGTTTCCCGATTACGCATCGGGACGTTACGATGAGTTTATGACACAGGCCAGAGACGCCCTTCGGGCGCAGTTGGGACGGAAAGGACACAGCCGATGATAGAACTCGCTGCTGCGGCTGCTGTTGGTCTGGCGTTTGTCCTGTCGTTGGTCGGGACGGCGCTGGCGCGGAGATTCGCCATGGCGTGGGGCATCATCGACCAGCCGGGGCGGGACCGTTTCGGCAGCACCCCCACACCGCTGCTGGGCGGCGTGGCCATTACCGCTGCGATTCTCCTGCCGAGCCTGCTGGCGCTGGCCCTTGCGCGGGTGTGGTCGGCGACGGGCGCGCCGAACTGGCTGCCGGAGGCCCTGGCCGTTCACATCCCCGGCGTCGTTGAAAAAACGCCGCTGGCGCTGATAATCCTGGCCGGCTGCGTGGTACTGCACGTCGTCGGGCTGATAGACGACCGCAAAGACCTCGGCCCATGGCTGAAACTGGCGGCACAGTTGCTTGTTGCCGGCGGGGTGGTGTTCGCAGGACGCATCCGCCTGCTGGAAATGATGGGCGAGCCGGTCAGCAGCATCGCCAGCGTTCTCTGGCTGGTGGTGATAATCAACGCATTCAACTTTCTGGACAATATCGACGGTCTGTCGGCCGGCGTTGCGGCGATATGCTCGGCGGCGCTGCTGGCGGCCGCTGCGGCGTCGGGGCAGTTGTTCGTGGCGGGGTGGCTTTGCCTGCTGGGCGGCGCGGCGCTGGGGTTCCTGGTGTTCAACTTTCCGCCGGCGAAGATTTTCATGGGCGACGCCGGGTCGCTTGTGCTTGGCTTCATGCTGGGCGTGCTGAGCATATTGACGACGTATTATCGCGGCGGGTCCAGCGGGCTGTATTACAGCGTCTTCGCTCCGGTGGTCCTGCTGGCGGTCCCGCTGTACGACACAGCCAGCGTGGTCTGGCTGCGGATTCGCAATCGCCGTAATCCGATGGTGGGCGACCGGCGGCACTTCTCGCATCGCCTCCTGCGACGGGGGATGAGCCCTCCCAAAGCGGTACTGACGATCTACCTTGCCACCGCTGTTACCGCCGCCGGTGCGTCGCTGCTGCCTCACGTCAGCCGCATCGGCGCGATACTGGTTTTCGCCCAGACGGTCGGCGTCGTGCTGATTGTCGCTCTGCTTGAATCCGCCGACGGGAGGCCTGGGAAGTGAACGACGCGGCCGGCCGAATCGCTCGCCTTCTCGAAAGCGCCGCTTTTGTGTGCATCCTGGCCGTGCTTGTGGCCAGACCGTTCGTCACGGAAACGCCCTTCGGCGCCTCGCAACTGGTCCTGACCGCGGCGGAAGCGGGGGAAATTCCGCACAAGTTGCCGGGCGAACTGCTGCGAGTTACTTTCGCGATGGTGCTGCTGGCGGCGTTTGTATTCTGGTCGATCGCGCAATCGCTTCGACGGAAGTTTCGGCCGGCGGGCGTTACCCTTGCCGCATTGATTCTGGTTTTCTCGGCCTGGACGTTCGTCGGAGCAATGCGGGCTGTGGATGTCCGGGGCGCACTGACGGGCTGGTTCGAGCAGACGACTATCCTCCTGTCGGCCCTGGTAATGTTGCATCTCGTGGCGAGCCGGAAGGAGCGACTTGGACTGGTTGTCGTTGTCCTTGTCGCGCTGGCCGGTGCAATGGCGGCCAAGACCGCCGCCGAAGTGGTCTGGGAAATACCGCAGCGGATAGCCGCCTTCGACGCCGATCCCGAAAAGCAACTTGCCAACGTCGGCATCAGGCCCGGCACGCCGCAGGCGACGATGTTCGAGAATCGCATCCGCGACCGTGCGTCTTTGGGGTACCTGGGCCTGTCCAACGTGTTCGCATCTCTGCTGGTCGTGCTGGTTTCGGCTGCGGCGGGCCTGGCGATTGAGAAATTCGTAGCCGCGAGGCGTTCGCGCAGGTCGGCCAAACTGGCCCGAGGCGAGATACACCTGCCGACACTGGCTGCGTGGGTGGGAGTTGTGCTTCTGGCCGTTTCGGCTGTCGCACTGGTCCTGACGCGAAGTAAGGGCGGGATTGCCGCAGCGGCGGTAGCGGTTGCCGCTGCGACGTTGGTGATGCTTCGGCGGGAATTCTTCGCACGTCATCGTCGAAAGGTTCTTATCGCCTGTGCCGCCGTCGTGTTGGCGGGGATTTGTGCGGTGGCGGCCTGGGGGAAGATTCGCGGCTCGCTGCCGGGCTGGAGCATGCAGGTTCGGTGGGAGTATTGGGTCGGGACCGTCGATGTTATCAGGGACGAGCCGGTCTTCGGCGTCGGGCCGGGGGGATTCGGCGATGCGTATCTCCGCCATCGCCTGCCCGCCGCCGCCGAGAGCACCAAAAGCCCGCATAACCTCATAATGGACGCAGCGGCCCAGTACGGCCTGGCCGGCGGGACGGTATATCTGGCGATGCTGGTGTGGATGTTCCTGGTTATTGTGAACAACGACCACCGGCGGGAGGTGTTTAGCGGCTGGCCGGAGGCCAGCCCCGCGACGGCCTCCGGCCGCCGGCTAAACGATCCTTGCGATGGTCTTTCGCCGATTCGATGGTGCGTTTTCCTGTCCCTTGTCGTCCTGATAACACGTGCGGTGTGGGTCGGTTCGATGGACCCGGCGGTGCTGCTTGTGGATGCGGTGGCATCGGCCGTCGTTTTCGGCGCGTGCCTGCCGGCGGCGATGTGGGTCGGTACGTCGTTGGGCTGGGGCGGCCTCGGCGGGCGATACGTTCGCATAGCCCTCGCCGCCGGCCTGGCGGGATTCATCCTGCATAACTTCCTCACCTACACACTCTGGATGCCGGCAACGGCCACGGTCTTCTGGGTCGCCGCCGGCGCAATGGCCGGGGCCGCCTTCGCCCTGCGACCTGCGACCGGTAAACTGCAACGGGTGGCACCTTCAAGCGTAGCGGAACGTAGTGAAGCGGAGCTTGTGGGTGCTTCACACCCTTGTCCATCCAACACCCACAACCTCCGCTTCGCTCCGGTTGAAGGTGCCACCCGTTATTGTTTGGGCAGTGTGATGCGAATACCCGCTGCGATCCTGGTCGCTGCCGCCATTGTGGCTGCGGGGACCTGGCTGTGGATGCCTGTGTTCAACCGGACGCTGCACGTCCGCGCCGCTCAGGAAGCATTTTCTCTCGGACGCATCGCCCCGGCGGCAGAGGAGATGAAACTGGCTGTCGCCGCCGACCCGCTGGACGCCTTCGCCCCGGCCGATTTGGCAAGGCTGTTCGCAACCACCAGCAAGCCCGAAAAAGCGGCTGAATATGCCGAAAAAGCATGGGCAAGGTCGCCGACCTTCTCAAATACCCGAATCCTCGCACGAACGCTGCGCGGCATACCGAACCGGCGGGATAAGTCGCTGGAGATGGCTTCCAAAGCCGTCGAACTGAACCCGATGAATATGTGGTTCCGCCGCGAATACGCCGAGATGCTATTGGCCGCAAGCCGATTCGACGAGGCGCTGCGACAAATACGCGAAATCCGCCGAATCCACCGCGCCCGACCGACCATCAGCGACCTGAGACTGACCGAAGAGGAATTGAAAAAACTTGATGTGATGGAAGAGAAGATTAAAACGTCGTCGTTCCGACGACGGCTAAACTATCAGGGTCTTGTACATCGAAGGCGTTTGTTTTATCTTACCCGACATGAACATGAACAGAGTAGGATTTGGATTTGATTCGCATCGTTTCGTCAAAGGCCGACCTCTGATGCTTGGCGGTGTCCGCATCAAGCATGACCTCGGCCTGGCCGGACACAGCGACGCCGACGCGGTCATGCACGCCGTCATCGACGCTATGCTCGGCGCTGCCGGACTGAGCGACATCGGCGAGTTCTTCCCCGACACCAACAAAAAATGGAAAAACGCCGACAGTGCGAAAATGCTTGTTGAAGCCGTCGGCGAACTGGCTGGAATTGGTATGGCCGTTACAAACTGCGACGTAACAATCGTTACCGAAGCGCCCAAACTGTCGAAATATAAAATACCCATGCGTGAGCGGATCGCCGACCTTCTAGGCCTGGATATATCAGTCGTGGCGATCAAGGCCAAGACCGCCGAAGGCATGGGACCAATCGGCGCAGGCGAAGGCCTGGCCGCTTTCGCCGTTGTCATGGTTGAGGAAGAATAACAATTGCCGATTTCCAATTTTCAATTCCCAATTGAAAGAACCTTCAGCGATTCCGTCGGGCAATTGGAAATTGGAAATCAAAAATTGGAAATCAAAAATGACATTGAGAGTCTATAACACGCTGACCAGGCGTAAGGAACTGTTCGAATCGCTCGCTCCGGGCAAGGTCGGCATATACCTGTGCGGGCCTACGGTCTATAAGCCCTCGCACATCGGCCACGCGGTAGGCCCCATTATCTTCGACGCGATTAAGCGATACCTCGCCTATAAGGATTACAAGGTCTGCCTCGTAATCAACATCACCGACGTTGACGACAAGATTATCGCCGAGGCGTCCGAGCAGGGCCGGTCGATGGCTGAAATCGCCGCCGAGGTCGAAGCCGATTATCTCAAGTGCCTCAAAACCCTCGGCGTAACCGGCGTGGACGCCTTCCCGCGGGCGACGGAGAACATCGAGAAAATTATCGCCCTTGTGCAGAAACTGATAGACAACGGCGCAGCCTACGCTGTCGGGCCGGATGTGTATTTCGACCACACCGCCGCGACGGATTACGGGAAACTCTCAGGCCGGCGGGTCGAGGACGCCCTGCACGGCACGCGCAACCTCACCGGCGAAAACAAGCGACACCCCGCCGACTTCGCCGTATGGAAGGCCGCCAAAGAAGGCGAGCCGGCGTGGGATTCGCCATGGGGCAGAGGCAGGCCAGGATGGCACATCGAATGCTCGGCAATGAGCATGGACTTACTCGGCGAGACGTTCGACATCCACGGCGGCGGGGTGGACCTGATCTTCCCCCACCACGAAAACGAGATCGCCCAGTCCGAGGCCGCCACCGGAAAAACATTCGCTAAATACTGGCTCCACAACGGCCTGACGCGGGTGAAAACCAAGGCCGCCGGCTCGGAAAAAATGTCCAAGAGCCTCGGCAATATCCGCACGATAACCGAACTGCTGGAGGATTTTTCGCCGGAAACGATCCGCGCGTTCGTCCTCTCGACGCACTACCGCAGGCCTCTGGAATTCTCCGACGAACAACTTGCCGCCACAGCCAAGTCGCTGGAGACGTTCTATCGCCTCTTCGACCGCATCGAACGCGCCACCGGCGCAGACGTCTATGCCGACGGCAAACCGATTAGAAAACTCGCCGGGCAGGCCCAAACCGATGCCGATACCGCATTCGTCAATGAAGCACTTGCCCATCGGCTGAAATTCCACGAGGCGATGGACGACGATTTCAACACAGCCGGTGCGATCGCCGCGCTGCACGCCATCGCCGCCGCCGTCAACCGCTATATCGAACAAACCCAACTGGAAACGCAGGATAACGAAACCGCCAAAACCCTCGCCGCAGCCGCAGGCGTTACGCTGGTCCAGACCGGTAGAATCCTTGGATTATTCGAGGCGAAACCGCAAGCGAAGATAACCGAGACTGACGAATCGCAAATTGAATCACTCATCGAGCAGCGCAACGCAGCCCGAAAGTCCAAAGACTTCGCCCGCGCAGACGAAATCCGCAATCAACTCTCCGAAATGGGAATCACCATCGAAGACACCCCCGGCGGGACAATTTGGCGCCTCGCTTGAACCAGGGATGAGTGATGGGGAAAAGGAATACCATGCTTTCCAAAATCAAACCTCTGTCATTGAGAAAGGTCCGCATCGAAGACGCCTTCTGGTCGGCGCGTCTGGAAACGAACCGAACGGTTACACTGCCGGACGTTTACCAGAAGTGCAAAAAGACCGGGCGGATTGATGCGTTCAAACTGAACTGGAAGCCGCCCAAGCCGAACCAGCCGCACGTCTTCTGGGACTCCGACGTCGCCAAGTGGGTCGAGGCGGCCTCGGCCAGCCTGGCGACGCACCCGGACACAAAGTTGGAAAAACTCCTGAACGGAGTGATTGACCTTATCGTCAACGCCCAGCAGCCGGACGGATACCTGAACGTTCATTTTACCGTCGTCGAGCCGGAAAAGCGGTGGTCGAATCTCCGCGACAACCACGAACTGTACTGCGCGGGCCACCTGATGGAAGCGGCGGTCGCGCATTACGAAGCAACGGGTAAAGGCGATTTTCTGGATGCAATGTGCCGCTGCGCCGACCACATTGATACGGTCTTCGGCAGGGGAAAAGGTAAAAAGCGCGGTTATCCCGGACACGAGGAGATCGAACTGGCGCTGGTGAAATTGTATCGCGCCACCGGCGAGCGGCGGTATCTGGACCTGGGCCGATACTTCGTGGATGAGCGAGGCCGACGGCCGCTTTACTTCGATATCGAGGCCCGGGCGAGAGGTAAGAAACCTTACGAGTACGGCGCTTCTCACCAAGCCCATCTGCCGGTCCGGGACCAGAAAACGGCGGATGGGCACGCCGTCCGGGCGATGTACCTCTACTGCGCCATGGCCGACGTAGCGGCAGAAACCGGCGATAAGACACTCCTGGCCGCCTGCAAGCGTCTATGGAAAAACGTAACGCACCGGCGGATGTACATCACCGGCGGCATCGGCTCGTCAAAGGACGGCGAGCGATTCACGACCGACTACGACCTGCCGAACGAAACCGCATACGCCGAAACCTGCGCAGCCATCGGCCTGGTCTTCTGGGCGCACCGAATGCTCCATCTCGAACCCGACGGGCGATACGCCGACGTCATGGAACGCGCCCTCTACAACGGCGTGCTCAGCGGCGTGAGCCTGGACGGCAGTAAGTTTTTCTACGTCAATCCGCTGACGGTTCACCCGAAAGGATTCCGCTTTATGTACGCCGCGTATTTCGAGCCGGTGCGGCAGGAATGGTTCGGCACGTCATGCTGCCCGACGAACCTTGCCCGGCTGCTGGCGTCGCTGGAACGGTATGTGTATTCACAGGGTAAAAACGAAATTTACGTTCACCTTTACGTAGCCGGCGCCGCCGAGTTCGACTTGGCCGGCAGCAAAGTTCGGCTGACGCAGAAAACCCAGTATCCGTGGAAGGAGAAGGTCCGTCTGATTGTCCGCCCCGAAAAGCCCGCAGAGTTCACCGTTGCGCTTCGCATTCCCGGCTGGTGCCGCGCCGCATCGCTCAAGGTCAACGGCCGGGCCGTCAGACTCGCCCGTATCACGAAAAAGGGTTACGCAAAGATCAAACGCCTCTGGAAGTCCGGCGATACGGTCGAACTGACGCTGCCGATGCCCATCGAGCAAATCCAGGCCAATCCAAACGTGCGAATGAACAACGGAAAGGTCGCCCTCCAGCGCGGGCCTGTGGTCTATTGCCTGGAAGAGATCGACAACGGCCCAAACCTCAGCGAAATCTCCCTGCCGGCCGATGCGACGCTGCGGGCGAGGTATGACAAGGACCTCCTGGGCGGCGTTACCGTCATTACCGCCAAGGCCCGGCGGCGAGACGATTCACTCTGGAAGGATTGCCTTTATCAATCGGCCTCGTCCAAAACGAAGGTTGTTAACATCCGGGCTATACCATATTACGCCTGGTGCAATCGCAAACCGGGCGAAATGCTGGTCTGGATCAGAGAAGGATAGGCTCTGGGAAACTTCTCATCCCCACGGTTGTTATCGCTTTACTTCAACCGAAACATTACGGATACTTACTGTCATGATCGAAAAGGTCGTTACAAAGAGAGGCCTGCACGACAGGTCCGGCGTCAAAGAGGATTTGGAATACTGGCTCAGCCGAACGCCGGAAGAACGCGTCAACGCCGTCGATTTCCTTTGGATGCAGCGACATGGACAAGGTCCCAGACGAATTCAAAGAGTTGCTCGAGTTATTCGCCGCTAACGGCATCGAATTTATTATCGTCGGCGGATACGCTCTGGCCTTTCACGGCGCTCCCCGGTTCACTGGGGATATGGACCTGCTTGTTCGTCCAAACCACGAAAATGCCGAGCGGATACTATCAGCCCTCGAAGAATTCGGCTTCGGTTCCCTGGACCTTTCGGAGAAGGATTTCGAATCTCCGAGTCAGGTCGTGCAATTGGGCAGACCACCCGTTCGGGTCGATATCATCACCTCAATTGACGGCGTACCATGGCAGGATGCGTGGGCGGGAAAGGCGCCCGGAAAGTGCGCCGAAGTCCCCGTCTTTTTTATCGGACGCCACGATCTCATCAGAAACAAGAGAGCCGTCGGTCGGCGACAAGACCTGGCCGATCTGGAAGCACTCGGCGAAGACGGAAGTTCCGATTGAGCGCCGGAAAGACATATCGCATCCTCGGCGTTGATCCGGGTCTGAACGTTACCGGCTATGCAGCCATTGATTTCGAGCGGCGCGAGCCGGTGATTGTCGAGGCAGGAACCATCCAGACCGACGCCAAAGCCGACCTGGCTGGACGAATCTCGCAAATCCACGCCGACCTGACGGAAATCATCGCCGAACTGAAACCCGACCTTGCCGCTGTCGAAAAACTCTACGCCCATTACCGCCATCCGCGCACATCCATACTGATGGGCCACGCACGCGGAGTGATTCTGCTGGCGTGCTCATCGGCGGGCGTTGCGGTCCGCGACCTTCCGGCCACCACGATAAAACGGTCCCTGACCGGCAACGGACACGCCTCCAAGCAGCAGGTCCAGCGGGCGATTCAGACCGTCTGCAAACTGAAGGAATTACCCCAGCCGCCGGACGTCGCCGATGCACTGGCCATCGCATTGTGTGCAGGCCGACAGGCGTTTTTGAAAAAGATGTTTTAGTTCGCGCCATTCGCGGCTAAAACAGTTCACAGATGATAGCCCGTATTACAGGACGGTTAGAGGAGATCGCCGGTTCGTCGGCGTTGATAGACCTCGGCGGCGGGCTGTGGTACGAGGTGCTCGTGCCGGCCTGCGACGTCGAGCGGCTTGGCCGGCGGGCAGGTCAGGATGTCATCCTCCACACGATACACTATTTCGAGGGTAATCCGTCTCATGGCGTTCAGACGCCGCGGCTTATCGGCTTCCTGGCCGAGGCCGACCGCGACTTCTTCAGCCTGTTCACTACGGTCAAGGGCATCGGGATTCGTAAGGCCTTGCGAGCCCTGGTTCGCCCGCCGACGGAAGTCGCCGCCGCCATCGCAAACAAGGACGCGAAATTCCTCGTCGCCTTGCCGGAGATAGGCAATCGCACCGCCGAGCGGATTATCGTGGAACTTTCGGACAAGGTTGGTGAATTCGCCGGCGAGTTGGCGCCGACCGTCGAAGCAGAGTTCTCCGAATCCGCCGCAGAGGCAATCGCCGTTCTGATTCAACTCGGCGAACGCCGGGCCGATGCAGCCGCACTGGTCGAACGCGTCATCGCCGTCGCGCCGGAACTTGATTCGCCCGAAGCGATAATTCAACATGTGTACCGATTGAAGGCGGGAGGGCGATAGTAACCGTAAAATGGCACGAAAAAAGATTATCTCGCGTGAATCCGCCGGTCCCGACGACGAGCAATTTAATATCGCCCTTCGTCCGCGCCGGCTGGATGAGTGTATCGGCTCGCCGGAACTGATGGAGAAGATACGCATTGCCGTCGCCGCTGCTCGTGAGCGGTCCGAACCGATGGAGCATGTCCTGCTCCACGGCCCGCCGGGGCTGGGAAAAACCACGCTGGCCTACGTCATCGCTCACGAAATGGCTGCGACGATTAAGGTTACATCAGGCCCAGCCCTGACCCGCCCCGGCGACCTGATCGGAATCCTCACCAACCTCGAAGCCTCCGACGTATTGTTCATCGACGAAATCCACCGCCTCAGCCCAGCCGTCGAGGAGTACATCTACCCGGCAATGGAGGAGTTCAAGGTCGATTTCGTCGTCGATTCCGGGATGCACAGCCGGACGATTAACCTGCCACTGAAACCCTTCACGCTCATCGGCGCGACGACCCGCGCGGGGCTATTAAGCCCGCCGCTGCGGACGCGCTTCGGGATCGCTCATCACCTGGAGTTCTGGCCCGACGCCGACCTGCTCAAGCGGATCGAGATGTCGGCGGGAATGCTGGAGTTGTCCTGCGACGCCGAGGCGCTTTCGGCGATGAGTCGGCGGGCGCGCGGCACGCCGCGGATTGCAAACCGTCTGCTCCGCCGATGCCGGGACTACGCACAGGTCAAATGCGACGGCCGATTGACGGTCGAAGCCGTCGATGCCGCCCTGAAACTCGAAGGCATAGACGCCCTCGGACTGGACGAACTGGACCGCCAATTCCTGCGGGTCATCATCGAGATTTACCACGGCGGGCCTGTGGGAATCGAGGCCGTCGCCGCCACGCTCGGCGAAGAGACCGATACGCTCGTCGATGTCGTCGAGCCGTTCCTCCTCCAGGCCGGCCTGCTCGCCCGAACACGCCGAGGACGACTCGCCACCGTCAAGGCATACGAACACCTCGGCGTCAAATACACCCCACGCGAAGAAAACGGAAAATTGTTTGAGGCCGACGCCTGAGATTGCGGATTGCGGATCGAAAACTACAGTGATGTGAGAAAGGTGAACGACTGAGCCATGAACGAAACCCAAATCCGTAACGGCGACAAGGACAGGAAACAGAGTATTACTATCAAAAGGGTGGGGCAAAGTTGTATTACGCTTTTCGTGGTGTTCGTGATTGTCCTGTTTGCTTTTGGGAAATCCCCTGTGAATCGCATAACGAGCGATGGGGGCAGCCACATCAATTTCAACATGATCAGTTGCATTGGAATCGGCGTCGCTTTTTATGCGCTGTTCTTCATCCCGCTTCGGCTGCGAACCATTCTGAAACTGACGACGGCAAAGAAGGTATTAGGTCTGATAGGTGGAGCCGGCTTGATCATTCATTCGGTTATCGCGATTGCGATGCCTCTTGCTTACGGTACCCCCCAAGCCGTGGGAACCGGGAGTAATCAGCCGACGGCCCGCTCAGGACAGGAACAATGGTGGATAGATGGAAAGAAGTATCGCATTGAGTCAACCTACTATCTGACCTTGCCGGAGGGGCTTCAATACACCATTGAATATCCCTGGAAGTTCAAGGCTCCCACAGCGGAAATGAACGATGAGCGTGCTTTGGAAATTGTATTCCCGCTCATAAAACACGCCTACGAAAAGGGATTCTACAAACGTGTAAAGATTTTGAAACTTGGGAAGGGAAATATTGCACCATCTCGCATAGGTGTAACGCTTTTTGAACGGCGAGGAAAAGAGGTGGGTGGATACAAGGTAGCGCTCAGTCTGGATGAGATCAAAACGCGAATCGAGCAAGCAAAATCCGCTACGCAGCGAAGCGAGTAGATGGCTACACCGCCCAACCGGAGATGCGATACTCACTCAACGAACCGCCCCCTGCCCCGTCGGGCGTCGGCAGAGCCTTTCTTCAGACGTTTGCTAAGTTTCTCGTCTGCGAGCAGTTCAGCCATTTCGGCGTCGTCGGTGAACTGCTGTTCCCGAATACTGGCCAGGGCAGCCGTTTCGATCAGGTTCGACAGTGGGCGCCTCTGCGCATCAGCAGCCTCACGAAACGCCTCATACACATCATCCGGCAACCGCAATGTAACCGTCTTGGACATAATCGAACCCCTGTTCCATCAGAATCATATCGACACATTTTGTATTCATCTGTATTCTATACCGATTTGCTCCGGTAGTCAAATGGATGAGCACAGGTCCGCCGCTTCTTCTATCGACCCGCAATCGACAAGGTAGCAAACGCCGACATTCCCGAATTTCCCGCGGGTATCCTGAAAATCCGACGCGGTGGTGCGGATCGTTACGATGGCGCGCCGGCGGTGTGCGGCGACCAGGTCCGGCGGCGGGTCCTCGTCGCAACTCCACACCCACGTGGGGCGATGCCTGTTGAAATAGTATGATGCAAGATGCTCACCGGCGGAGTAATAGATGTAGGTCAGCGCGTAATCGTTCTGTTCCAGGAGTATCCGGTTGGCCGGGGCGAGAAACCGCTCGTAGTGCTGGGGGGAGAAATTGACGCTCGTGTGCTCGCAGAAGTACATGGTCTTCGGCGGAGCCCAGACGCCGTTAAGCCAACAGCCGCCGTAATTTTCCTGCCCGTCCAGAAGACCGCGAACCCGCTCGGTGAACTCGACCGCCAGGCCGGCTGAATGTTTGGCGAATCCCTCGACCGCATCGGGGGCGTCGTACATGGCCAAAAGGATCGCCTCAAAGCCGAGTAGCGCGCCCATGAGGTCCGCCGGGCCTGGAACCTCGGTCAGGCCGACGGCGAACCGACCCGCCGCCAGT
>DAOWOP010000239.1 GCA_030642005.1 Planctomycetales bacterium | reverse complement strand
GCTTACGCCCTCCGCTGCGCTACGGGCGAAAACATGCCATCCGGCGCTTGTTAGGCGCTCACACTATTATGATCCTTCTCTGCGGAGGCGGAAGGAAACCAGCCGCCATAATCTACTTTTACTTCGAGAAACTCCTTGAAGCCAGAGACATGTTCCAGTACTTGGTCCAGACTGCATTCCTTACCCTGTAGTCCTTCCTTCCAGGCTTTCAAGCGAACAGTACCCAGAACCAGATAATCATTGCCAACTAAGTCTGGGCTGTGTTGCCCAAAGAAGTGTGAAAGTTGCTCCTCGAGTTCGTCCTGATGCACAATAATGAATTCACAGCGAGGGCAATAACGACATGTTTTACCAAGTGAGAATGGCCCCCAGCCATCAATATGTACAAACAGGGGAAACTTTCGCGCGTTCGTTGGGCGCTTACACTTCGGGCACTTGCTGAAGCGGCTATCTTTATATGGATTCAGCGCAAACGAGTAACGCGGCGGCAGCTTGCCGATTTGCTCAGGCCTCTTTCTCGACACGAAATTCCTTTACCTAATTCAACTTAACTGCCGGGCGCCATGCCCTTTCCCAGGGGATGGGCATGTTTTTCGCGCCACAACATGCTTACGCCTTCTGCTGCGCTACGGGCCAGCCGCTATGCGAATTGGAGGCGGCCTTTGGGCTGGGGAATCGGCCGGCCTAGTTCTTTGGCCGTCTCGATCCACTCGGCAATGATGGCTTCGGCGTTAGTCAATGCCTCCTGATAGGACGCCCCGTCGGCAGCGCAACCGGGTAATTCAGGAACCTCGGCAATAAACGAATCGTCTTCGTCGCTCCAATAAATGACTATTTCATATTTGTTTGTCATTTTATCCCATGTATCCCCTGCATCCCTGCTATTTTTGTTTAACTTTTTCCATCAGCATCTGATATCCAAAATGGGCGATGAGGTTGTCCAGGAGGACCATGGCGGTGAAGTTTTCGGCTACGGGCCAGATTCGGCCTACTATCGTCGCGTCGCGGCGGGTGATGGCGGCGAGGGCCTTGTTCTCCAGCGTGTACTTGTCGATGGTCTTTTGCGGCTTGTCGATGGTCGGGGTCGGCTTGACCGTCAGGCGGGCGATAATCGGCTGGCCCGTCGCCAGGCCGCCGGTTATTCCGCCGGCGTTGTTCGAGCCGAACACCACCTTGCCGCCATCCGCCCGCATTTCGTCGTTAGACTGGATGCCGGTCATGTCCTTTACGGCAAAGCCAGCACCGACCTCCACGCCCTTGACGGCTCCGATGCCGAGCATCCTGCCCAGTTCGGCGTCGAGTTTATTGAAGACCGGCTCGCCCAGCCCCGTCGGGACGCCCGTAGCCACGACTTCCACGACCCCGCCGACAGAATCGCCCGTGGCCGATATAGCGTTACAGGCATCGACCATCGCATCGGCAGCGGCGATATCGGGGCAGTTGACGATGTGATGCACGCCGTACTTGTCGCGGATTTCGTCGGCGTCGATCTTCGGCGCTTTGGCGCGTATCTCGTCGATCTGCTTCTCGATCTGGGCCAGTATGCTTATCTTCTCCAGGACCCGCATCTCCGGCGTGATTCGCCCGCCGATATAAACGTCCTGGTAGAACGGGTCGTAATCGCACCGCATCTGCTTATAGGCGTCGGTGTACTTCAAGGCTGCGGCGTGTTCAACGTCGCCGCAGCGGACGCCGGCTATTTCCTTAATGTACGAGAACACTTCGATGCCGCAGAGTTTGAGGATTTTCTTGGCTACGTAACCAGCGGCGACGATCGTGGAGGTGTATCGCCCGCTGAAAATCCCCGCGCCGATGGCGTCGTCGTCCGGGCCGTACTTAATGAACGAGGCGTATGACGCATGGCCAGGCCGGGGCGTGCGGTTCGTGTCCTGGTATTGCTTTATGTGGATAAAGTGGCGGTCGAGGTTCGGAATCAGTACCGAAAGCGGCGTTCCGTTGGTATGGTTCCTGTTGCCTGCACCCTCAACGGTGTCGGCGGCGTTCAGGCCTGTATAGATTATCGGCAGGTCCGGTTCCTTTCGCGGCGACGAAAGTTCATCCGCGCCGGGTTTTCTCAACAGGAGGTCGCCGTATATCTCCTGTTCCGTCAGGAGCATCCCCGGCGGAACGCCCTGGAGGACAGCCGTCATGCCGTCCTGGTAAGACCCGCCGGCCACTGTTACCTGAAAACACCTTCCAAGATGACAACCCATCATTTCTCGTTACTCCTGTCATAGGTCATAGGTCGTAGGTCATAGATTTTTTTCCTAGTCCCTAGTCCCAAGTCCCTAATCCCTATTTTTCTGAACATCGCATCCGATTCCCGCCATTTGCTCGATGAATGACGGGAAGGTCTTTTTGACACATTCCACGTTGCTGATGACGGTCCGGCCCTCGGCGGCCAGGGCGGCGACCGCCAGTGTCATTACCATTCGATGGTCGGCCTTGCTATCGAGCCTGGCGCCGCGCAATTTGCTGCTGCGGATGACCAGGCCGTCAGGGCGTTCTTCGACGTCCGCGCCCATCGCCGTCAGGGCATTGTGCATCCCGGTTATCCGGTCGCATTCCTTGTGCCGGCAGATCTCCGCTCCGGTCAGTACGGTCTCGCCTTCGGCACAGGCCCCAACGACAGCCAAAAGCATGAACTGGTCTATAAAATCGTTGCAATTAATCTCCCGGCCTTGCAGTGTCGATGACCTTGCCACGACGCCGTCGCCAGTGATTTCGATATCCGCGCCCATTTCCCGTAGTACGTCGAGCACGGCCTTGTCGCCCTGAACGTCGTTCGGGTCAACGCCGGCGATTCGGACCTCGGATTCCGGGCAGATAAGTCCGGCCATGATCGGGTACATCGCCGCCGACCAGTCGCCGGGGATGGTTGCCTCGAATCCGCCCCACCGGCTCCGGGCGGGGATTCGGTATCGAGCGAAATCTTCGTTGATAATCTCTACACCGCAGCGTTTCAGCCAATGGAGCGTTACTTCGACCCACGGTTTTTCGCCGGGATTGCGGACGACCAGTTCGGTCGGCGATTCGGCAAGCGAGGCCGCTATCAGCAGCGCGCTGACGGGTTGTGAATCGGCCCCGTCGATCTCGGCGGTTCCACCTTTAATCGGCCCGCGAACCACGACCGGCCCGTGCCCGTCTGACTTGGTGGAGACGGCCCATGCGCCCAGCGAATTCAGTGCGTCAATCAACTGCCCACACGGGCGGAGGTGGCGGATCGAATCGTCGCCGGTCAGGACCGTGTAGCCCTCGCAGCAGGCGGAGATGGCGCTGAAAAACCGAAAGATTATCCCGCTGTTGCCGCAGTTGATTACATCGTCGGGCGTCTTGAGTCGCCCGGCTGTGCCGACTACCTCCCAACTGTCGCCGTGCGACGGTTCGATGCTCGCGCCGAACATCTCCATCGCCTCGGTCCCGCGAAGCCAGTCGGCCGACACTGCCGGCGAGACGATTCGGCTTTTCCCCTCAGCCAGAGATGCCATTACCAGCGCGCGGAAGGAGTGCGACTTGTTCGGCGGGACATGAACTATCCCATGTAAATTCCGCGATGGCTCAACTAACAGGTCCATTTCAAAGAAGTCCTTTTTCTGAAGCAGAATATTACCACAAAACGCTGCATACCGGACGTGTTATTTACTCAAACTGACCGTTCTTGAAAACAGAACAAGATTACAGGATTTGATATTATTATACGCCGAACGCATAAATGCCTAATGACCAATGACCAATGTCCAATGAATGTCTAATGACCAATGTCTAAAAAAGCACGGCGATG
>DAOWOP010000091.1 GCA_030642005.1 Planctomycetales bacterium | reverse complement strand
GTCCAACTCGTCCTGGCTGCGACGCTGGCCCACCCGTACATAAACTGCGCCATTGTCGGCATCAAGACCGCCGCCCAGATCGAAGAAGCCGCCGGTGCGATGGGAAAAACCATCGAACGCGAAGACTACTTCGCCATAAGAGACACAATCCACGAATAACAGGCTTGTTGAAACCGAAATAAGCGGGTAAAATCAATATTATGCAGTTGTCAATTTCACACGATCGCCGTGATGAAAGTTCTGAAGCCAAGGCGCGATGGTTTCAATCTCTGCCTGTCTCCGAACGGATGGAAATATTCTGCTCGTTCACCGATCTGGCCCTGTCGCTGAACCCCGCCCTTGCGGAGAAAAAAGATGCTCAACCGCTTGCTGGACGTGTTCGCGTCCTTCGAATCTCATGACGTACGTTACGTGGTAATCGGAGGAGTTGCCGCTATTCTCCACGGCGTACCCAGAGCCACCTTTGACCTGGACATCCTGATTGAGGCATCGTCTGAAAATGTCCGTCGCCTCCTCGAAGCCCTCACCGATGCTAGTATGGGAACGGCCACCATGACGTCTCCCGAAGAAGTTCTGGAAAATGCGATCACAATTTTTCAGGACCGCGTCCGACTTGACGTACAGACAACGACTCCCGGTGTAGCCTTCAAGAAAGCATGGGCTAATCGTAAAACAATGAATTACCAGGGACAATCGTTTTACGTTCTCAGCAAGGGTGATCTTATCGCATCCAAACTGGCCGCCGGACGCGACGTTGATCTCGAAGACGCTCGCCTGCTGCAACTGGATGAAGATGAAGATAATGAAAAGAAAGACGTCTGAGTGCAATGCACAACGAATGCAATAAGAAACCGCCGCCCGCGCCAATACACAGACGTCTGACAGCGTGGGGTTTTCTGTGGGCGCTCCTGCTGATTATTATCCTGGTTTTCTACGGTCGGCCGGTCGATGCGATTACCTGGATAAGCGTCCTTTCAGGGGGTTCGCTCTTTATTGCGGCGGTTTTTGTTAAAAGCAGGCGGGTCAGGGTTTCTCTGAAAATCCTCTTTTTTCTTTACTACTTTCTGATTCTTTTCCCTTATGAAAGCTCCTCTATACTCGATTTTCACGACGGAAGGGAAGGGGTCGAAATCTGTCCTGTGTCCTGTTACACCGACCTTCCCAGCCTTCGTTTCAGCAAAGAGGGGGTGAATACGGCGCTGCTGGAGGACTATCTGGGACCGCGGCCTGTAGAGTGGCGTTATATTGGAGCGCGATCAAGTTGCTTCGGACTTGGCCGTTGGAAGGATCGCTTCGATGCCATAACCGGGGGAAGTTTAATCAGAAAAACTACCCTTCCGGAGGTATTGGGGATATTGCCGCACGGGTCGGCGAAGCTCAAGGTTCTGGCATGCTTTACCGATCCGGACAATATCCTTCGTGCACACCAGGAGCAGTTGTTGCTGCTGGTTTGGGGACGCGGCTTCCCACCCGGCTTCGACAGCAATTCTTGGTGGAAACATCATGAGGGGATATTTGAATCGGAGTATAACCCGGCTGTGGCTGCAAAACTGGTTTACGGATTATTTGAAAAGTTCAGAGACACTTTGCGCAATCAAAGCGTCCCGGATACCGCCGGACGATATCTGTTTGGGCTGGAACAGCAAGTCAGGGCAAGCGTCATTGGAGATGATGGGAGGCTCGTTGTTGCGATTATGACGCTCAAATTCCGAATTCTCGATGGCGACGAAATCATACCGCCGGAAGCGTGGATAAACCGGATCGTGTGGTGGCCGGAAAGTAAAATCGACAACTGAATACGTTTATTAGAAAGTTTCTTTGTCCCGAACTGAAAAAAACCAGAAGGAGTAACCTTAAAATGCCGGAACGGACAATCAGGCGAATCGCGTTTTTGCAGGAGTATTCCAGTCGCCCACTGACGCTGAAGGCGATCATCCCCGAAGCCGCCGCCAAGGGTTACACCGCCGCGGCCTTTGCCGCCCGCATCGGCCGAGAGGAACTCTTCGTGGAACTGGCCGAAGAGGCCGAACGCTTCGGCCTCGAAGCAATGGCCTTTACGGGGTTCATGAAGTACCAGGAGGCGTATCTCAAAGACCACCCGGATCAGCGAATGATCTTCAACATTGATGAGGCGATAAAAGACCAGGATAAATTGGGCATCAACTGGGGCTGTCCGTTCAATCCGGCCTTCCAGCAGCGGTACCTGGCGTTCCTGCGAACGCTTGGCGGGGTGCAGAACCTTACCGAGGTCTGGATTAACGACGAGGCGCTCCTGGGGCTTCATTCCGACCAGTTGGGCTGTTACTGTCCGGTCTGCCGGGAGGCCTGGCGGGCTGAATTCGGCGGTGAGATTCCCAGGCCGCCTTTTTCGGACCCCGATGCAAAAAGGCATTTCATCCTCTGGCGGATCCGCCGCTGGAACGACGTACACGCCATGATGAAGTCGGCCTTGAACGAACACCACCACGTTCGGGCGGTCCACTTGACCACCCCGTCATGCTGCACGCTTATCAATCCGTGGGTCAGCGCGGTTGACCTGGCGTCAATGGCCGAAGGGATAGACGGGATAATGACCGACCCGTACTACACCTTCCACGAAATAGACTTTCGCCCGCAGGAGGTGTATCTCAGTGAATGTTGCAGGATTCTTCGCGGCCTCTGCGGTCCCGGCAAAGCCGCGGAAATCTGCGCCCAGGGATTCTCCATGGCGACCTTCAACCGCCCGCTCGACGAGCGCGACGGTTGGTGGGCCGGACTCGTCCCGGCGGCGCTGGGGCTGGACGGCGTTACCGCCTTTACCTATCTGCTCCAGCAAATCTCGCCAATGCAGAAAACCTATGAGAAGTCATTCGAACTGGACAAATACTTCAGCCGGACCGCACCGGTCGATTTCGTCGGCATCGTCAACAGCGTCGAGACCCAGTGCTTCGACGTGGACGCCGACTGCGGGGCGGACTCGTGGCTTTGGTCCCGCATGTTCGCGCTCGGCGAGGCCGCCAGACACAACGCACTCCCATACGGCTACCTGCCCTCGTCGCGGCTGACTGAAGACGACATCCGACGATTTCCCGTCATCATCCTGCCCAACGTTTCCTGCATGAGCGTCGCGGCGCGAGATGCGCTGCGCGATTACGTCCGGTCCGGCGGCGTCCTGGTTGCCTGCGGCGAGACAGCCACACGCGACGAAACAGGCCGACCGACCGATGATACGACCTTCGGCGAGGAAGTTTTCGGCGTCAGGTCTTTGAGCCGACTGGACGATTCGGCGCAGTTCGCCGGCGCCGGGGACCATCCCGCCCTGGCGTCCCTGCCCTGGCCTGATGAAATCACCGCCGCGTACTGGGGCGGTATCCATCGTCCAGCCCTGGGGCTGGATCACATTGTCCGGGTCGAGCCGTGCGACGACGCCGAAATCCTCGCTACCTTCGTCGAAGACAGTTCCGCCGCGAATCACCCAGCCGTGATGACCCACTCGTTCGGCAAGGGAACGGCGATATTCCTGGCCGGTATTCCGACGCGGACTTACTATCGACCCGAGTTTCGCATGGCGGTCTTAAACTTCGCCGGAAAGGTTCTTGCCCGGTTAATCCTCGAGTTCGCCGGCCGGAATCTGCCCATACGCACAAAGAATTTCGACGCCGGCTCGCCCATGTACAAGGTAAGGCCCATTGACCCGCGCTTGATGCCGACCGCCGAATTCATGCCCTGTATCGGCGAGGACCTCTACCTGGCTGTCGTTACGTCCTATTTCAAGGAACCCATGCAGTTCCAAATTGAAGTCGAACTGCCGGCGGCAAAGAAATGTGTGGAAATCCGGGAACTCATCGGCGATAAGTCCATCGAAGATTTTAAGAAGACTTCCGGTAATCACATTGAAATTGACGTGAATCTCTCTTTCGATGATTGCATCAGGGTTTTCGCGTTCTTTCTGGAAGACTCCTGACAAACGCTTACCGCGAAACGGCAAGCCGCACGGCTTGCCGTTTCGCGGTATCTTACGCACATTTACAGGGACTACCTGTCAAGTTTGCTGCGGAGAAATTTTCCGGTGTAAGATTTTTTGCAGCGGACGATGTCTTCGGGCGTTCCCTGTGCGACGACGGTTCCACCGGCGTCGCCGCCTTCGGGACCAAGGTCTATTATCCAGTCGGCGCACTTTATCACGTCCAGGTTATGCTCGATGATGATAATCGTGTTGCCCTTATCGGCCAGTCGGTTCAGGACGTTAAGCAGGCTGCGGATGTCGGCGAAGTGCAGGCCTGTGGTCGGCTCGTCCAGCACGTAGAGCGTGTGGCCGGTGGCCGTTTTGCCGAGTTCGCCGGCGAGTTTCACCCGCTGGGCCTCCCCGCCGGACAGCGTGGTCGAGGCCTGGCCGAGTTCGACGTAGGAAAGCCCCACGTCGTTGAGCGTCTTGATAATCCGCTTTATCTTCGGAAAGTTCTGGAAGAAGGTCAGCGCCTCTTCAGCCCGCATCTTCAGCACGTCGGCGATGCTCTTGCCGCGATACCTTATCTCCAGCGTTTCGTTGTTGTACCGGCTGCCTTTGCACTCGGCGCAGGTTACATAGACGTCCGGCAGGAAGTGCATCCCGATCCTTTTGGTGCCCTGGCCCCGACAGGCCTCGCACCTGCCGCCCTTGACATTGAATGAGAACCGCCCCGGCTTGTACCCGCGAATCTTCGCCTCGCGCGTTTTGGCGAACAACTGGCGGATGTGGTCGAATGCGCCGGTATAAGTGGCCGGGTTCGACCGCGGCGTCCTGCCGATGGGCGACTGGTCGATCTCGATGACCTTGTCGATCTTCCCTGCCCCCAGCAGTTTATCAAAGGCCCCCGGCTTGTCGCGCGAACCGTACAAACTCCGGCGGAGCGCGCGCAGGAGCGTCTGGCTGACCAGTGTGCTCTTGCCCGAGCCGCTGACGCCCGTAACGCAGACGATCCCGCCCAGCGGGAACTTCACGTCCAGGTCTTTCAGGTTGTTTTCCCGGCAGCCGTGGATTTGTACGACTTTGCGGAACGATAAAATCCTCCGCTCCTGCGGCGTTTCGATCTCCATGGTCCGGCAAAGGTATTTGCCTGTAACGGATTCCGGCGCAGCCTCGATGTCCTTTAATTTACCCTGTGCGACGATTCGCCCGCCGCGCCGGCCCGCGCCGGGGCCCATGTCGATTATGTGATCGGCGGATCGGATCATCTCCTCGTCGTGCTCGACGACGATCACCGTGTTGTCTATATCGCGCAGGTGTCGCAGCGTCGCTATCATCCGCTTGTTGTCGCGCTGGTGCAGGCCGATGGTCGGCTCGTCCAGCACGTAGCAGACGCCCACCAGCCCGCTTCCGACCTGCGTGGCAAGGCGTATCCGCTGCGCCTCTCCGCCGCTAAGCGTCGCGCTGGTGCGATCAAGCGTGATGTAGCCCAACCCGACGTCCTCCATGAACTTCAGGCGGTGGCGGATCTCGCGCAATATCTGCTCGGCGATCCTGGCTCGCTCGGCGTCGAAGGTAAGCGAATCGAAATAGGCCCGCGCGGCGGATACGCTCATGCCGACAACGTCGCAAATGTTCTTTTCGTCGATCTTGACGGCCAGGGATACAGCCTTGAGCCTGGCGCCGCCGCACGCCCGGCAGGGCTGCTCGGAAAGATACCCGTGCAGCCGCTGCTTGACGAACTCGCTGACGGTGGTCTCCCATCGGCGAGTCAGGTTGGGGATAACGCCCTCGAATCGCCGCGGGCCGCCGTCCTTGCCGTACATCAGCGTCTTGCGAACGGCGGGAGGAAGTTCCTTATACGGCGCAGACGGACTGACGTCGAAATGCCGGCAGAATCGGCGGATCATGCGATTGTAGAATATGTTCATCCGCTTTCCGCCGTGACGCCAGGCGTCGATGGCGCCTTTGCTGAGGCTCAAAGACGTATCCGGCACGATCAGGTCCGGGTCGAACTCGGGGATCGTCCCCAGCCCGCCGCATTCCTCGCACGCCCCGTAAGGCGAATTGAAACTGAACATCCTCGGCGACAGTTCCTCCAGGTTCGCCTCCGGGTGTTCCGGACAGGCGAACGTGGCGCTGTATATCTGATTCTTCCAGACCGGATCAGCGCCGCTCGCAGTTTCGCTATTTTCTTCATACGCAATCGTTACAAGTCCGTCGGAGAGGCCCAGCGCTGCGCCTAAACTGTCGGCCAGACGGATTCGCACCGAAGGTTTGAGCACCAACCGGTCAACAACGACTTCGATGGTGTGATTACGGTTCTTGTTCAGTTCCGGAACGTCTTGCAGGTCATAGAGGGTCGAATCGACGCGGACCCGCACGAAGCCTTCGCGCCGGACACGGCGAAGCACCTCGGCGTGCCGGCCCTTCTGGCCGCGGACAACCGGGGCAAGGACCATGAATCGCGTCCCCTCCGGCAGGCGAAAAATCGCATCGGTCATCTGCGTAACGGTCTGCGAAGTAATCTCCCGGCCGCAGACCCAGCAGTGCGGCACGCCGACGCGGGCGAACAGCAGACGCAGGTAATCGTAAATCTCCGTGGTCGTCGCCACGGTCGAACGCGGATTGGCGCTGCCGGACCGCTGCTCGATGGCGATCGTCGGCGGCAGGCCCTCGATGTGGTCAACTTCCGGCTTGGACAACTGCTCGAGGAACTGCCGGGCGTAGGCCGACAGGCTCTCGACGTACTTCCGCTGGCCCTCGGCATAGAGCGTGTCGAACGCCAGCGAACTCTTGCCCGACCCGCTGATGCCCGTAACGACCACCAGTTTGTCGCGCGGAATCCGCACGTCAACGTGCTGGAGGTTGTGCTCCTTGGCGCCGAGAACGACGATTTCCCTCTTGACGCTGTTCCGGGATGTCTTACGTGTCGTAGCCATGTGTAAATAGACAGACTTGGTATGATAACCCGCTGGCTTGGTTAAAAACAAGCCCGGTAAGTTATAAGCCCAGCCATTCGAATGGCTGGGCTTCTTTGTCTTCCACTATCCACTACCAGAAAAATATTTGATGATGGATTCGACGTTCCGGTTGGAGATAATGCTTTGTCGAAATAAATCAGGAGAACAAAAAATGACCGACGTAATCGAACTGGCGCAGCGGCTTGGTAAGTCCATCAGCGAATCCTCGCAGGCAGCCAATCTTCGGACCGCCCGCGAGGAAATGAGTAAGCAGGGCGAAATCACCCAACTGCTCAAGGACTACCAGGCCCAGGCCGAGAAAATCGCCAAATCGGAGCATGAAAACACGCCCGTCGAGGTGAACGACAAGCACAAGTTGCAGGAACTGCACGGGAAACTGGTGGCTTCGGATGTCTTCAAGAAATTCACCGCCGCACAGGTCGAGTACATCGACCTGATGCGACAAGTCAACGAAACACTCCAGAAACAACTCAGCGAGACGGAAAAGTAGAAGCCTTAACGAACAAGGCCGAACGGCAGACTACGCTGATTCAATATCTGCTTTATTACGATGTACCATGTCTATTCCATTTTTTAGGTTTTTCTTTATAAAAAAGCGTAGAGATGTGATATAATAATATGTTACGTAGCTCCAGCCCTCTTTGGGCGGGGCTAAAAGTCAATCAAAGTGAGAGACAAGGGCGAGATGACGCCGGCGCCGGACAAATGGGACATCTTCAAAACGAAGGAAAAGGAGATTGAACGTGGAGCGCAAGTGGATTGTTATGTTGCCGGCGGTGATACTGATGGGCGTTTTGGCCGGCCGGGCCTCGGCGGCGAGTTTTAGCGGCCTGGGCGACCTTCCGGGCGGCTCTTTCAACAGCCGGGCGAAAGGCGTCTCTGCCGACGGGTCTGTCGTGGTCGGGCACGGCAAGTCGGCCTCGGGCACGGAGGTGTTCCGCTGGACGTCGGCCGGCGGGATGGTCGGCCTGGGCGACCTGCCGGGCGGCAGTTCCAGCAGCGGCGCGTATGGCGTCTCTGCCGACGGGTCTGTCGTGGTCGGGTATGGCACCTCGGCCTCGGGCATGGAGGCGTTCCGCTGGACGCAAGCCGGGGGAATGGTCGGACTGGGCGACCTGACGGGCGGCCCTTTCTGGAGCGTGGCGAAAGGCGTCTCTGCCGACGGGTCTGTCGTGGTCGGGTATAGCCATTCGGCTTCGAACTTCAAGGCGTTCCGCTGGACGCAGTCCGGCGGGATGGTCGGACTGGGCGACCTGCCGGGCGGCGGGTCCGGGAGCTGGGCGTCTGGCGTCTCTGCCGACGGGTCTGTCGTGGTCGGGGATAGCGACTCGGCCTCGGGCGAGGAGGTGTTCCGCTGGACGTCGGCAGGCGGGATGGTCGGCCTGGGCGACCTGCCGGGCGGCGATTTCCACAGCTATGCGCAAGGCGTCTCTGCCGACGGGTCTGTCGTAGTCGGGGGTGGCACCTCGGCCTCGGGCAGGGAGGCGTTCCGCTGGACGCAGGCCGGCGGGATGGTAGGCCTGGGCGACCTGCCGGGCGGCGATTTCTACAGCTATGCGAAAGCCGTCTCTGCCGACGGGTCCGTCGTGGTCGGGAATGGCCGGTCGGCCACGGCCACTGAGGCGTTCATCTGGGAGGCTGACAAAGGCATAAGAATCCTCGGGGACGTGCTGACGGACCAGGGCGTGGACCTTACCGGGTGGACTTTGACCGAGGCAAGAGGCATCTCCGGCGACGGGTTGACCATTGTGGGCTACGGGACCAACCCTGACGGCGATACTGAAGCCTTCATCGCCGTTGTCCCCGAACCGGCTACACTGTCGCTTCTGGCCCTCGGCGCCTGCCTGCCCCTGCTTCGCAGACGCAGGTAGGCAGGGGATGGCAATGTTGCGCAGGCACCGGTAAAGGCGTCTTCGTTACTCGAATAGCGATTTGCCTTCCTCGTCGTGTTTTTCGCCTGTGGGCAGTTCGCCGCTGCGCTTATAGACTCTCGTTTCGAGTTGTTTGAGGTACGGGGTGAAGGAGGCCTTGGGGTCGGCGTCGTTCTCGACGGCATTGAGCGTCATGTACATCTTCGCGTCGAGGTTGTCGAGGTAGTGGATGAAAAACGCCTCCGGTATGGCCGGCAGCTTCGGCGAGCCGAACTGGTATTCGCCGTGGTGAGCGAGGATTATGTGCTGGATGAGGTTGAGCGTTCTTTGCGGAAAGGGTTCGCCGAGTTCATCGGCCAGTGCGGCAGCCTTCTCGCCGATCCAGATTGCGGCGATGGTGATGTGCCCGATAAGTTGCCCGCGGTCGGTGTAGCGAATGGCTGTGGCGGAGGATAACTCGGCTGCCTTGCCGGCATCGTGCAGGAAAACCCCGGCCAGGACCAAATCGGCGTTGACCTCCGGGTACAGCGGCAGGACGGCCACCGCGGCGCGGGCGACGTTGAGCGTGTGCTCCAGCAGTCCGCCGATGTATGGATGGTGCATCGTCATGGCGGCTGGGGCGCGCTTGAAAGCGGCGACGAATTCGCGGTCCTCCACGAATTTCTTGATCAGCAGGCGGACGAATTTGTCCTTTATGGACCGGAGTATTTCCAGCAATTGCGCCCACATTTCCTCGACGTCGCGTTCGGTCGCCCGGAGAAAATCGCCCAGGTCAACCTTCTCGGCCGGGAAAGGCCGGCAGGCGTCGATGACGAATTGCAGGCTGCCGCGATAATCTTCCGTCCTGCCCTTGACGTGCAGGAACCCGTCGGTCGGAATGCCATTAAAGACGGCTTCGGACGCCTGCCACATCCGCGACGACAGCGTACCCGTCTTATCGCACAGCGTGCAGACGATGTACAGGTCGCCCGATTTCGTCGTCCGCAAGTCCTTTTCCCGCACGAGAAATACCTGGTCAAGCGTCTCGCCGGGCATCAACTGATTGATGAATCTGTGTTCTTTGTTCATGGCGTAAGATTGTACCAGAACACAGGGACATTGAAAATGCCGCGTTTGGCCGGTATAAACAGTTTCGGAAAATGACTAATGTCCAATGACCAATGTCCAGGTAATGACTAATTTCTAATGACCAAAGGGTGGTTTGGTTACCGTCAGTTTATTAGACATTAGTCATTAGTATGACAGCGCTACTTACTTTTTAGCCCCGTTAGATACCATGTAGCAAAAAGAGCCAGTCTCGGACAGGATATGGTTGAAAAAGTTCAGTTTTATCGCACGAACGTTTTCCAACCCTAACTGAAGGAGACTGG
>DAOWOP010000257.1 GCA_030642005.1 Planctomycetales bacterium | reverse complement strand
CAAAGACATTGCAGTGGGAGCAATCGGCAAGAGAATCGTGCCCTGGAACCGGATTGAAATCATCAACGAACTGCCTGCCAGTTTCGACTATCAGAACGCCAAACTGAAGGCCGATCAGATAGGCGGCGTCTTTTTCTCCGACGGCCATTACTCCTGTCCCATCGTGTCGATTCGGAACAAACATTACTGATACATACCCTTAGGCATGAGAAATGACCACGATATGTTCGTTCACCGAGGTTGGTATGAGTCGCGAATCATCTGCCGGCGGTCGCCGTTGGACTGCGCGGGCTGTTCGTGAATCCAGGCGATCGTGCCCCTCGCGAAACACGTCCGCGGATTTTTGTCTTGACACAGTGGCGAGGATCGATTCATCTACTCGCTTTGGTGGGCCGCTCATGTTGCGGTTCCCATCACTCAGGCCTGATGAAGGCCACTTTCCGCGTGACCCGGAAAGAAAGAACGTGGGTCAGCTATGCCGGTATTGGCAGGAGAATCGAAGATGTCCAAGAAATTGTATGTAGGGAATCTGGGGTACGACGTGAGTGACGCTGACCTTGAACAGTTATTTGCAGAGTACGGAACCGTTCAGAGCGCCCAGGTAATCCAGGACCGCATGGAAGGCCGAAGCAAGGGCTTTGGTTTTGTGGAAATGGACGACGCAGGCGCACAGGCGGCAATGGCGGCTCTCGACGGCAAAGAACACGGCGGTCGGGCGCTGAAGGTAAATGAAGCCAAGCCGCGCGAGGATCGCGGCAGCCGGGGCGGCGGCCGAGGCGGGTACGGCGGTGGCGGCGGCGGTGGCGGCGGCGGTGGCGGCCGACGCTACTAGAAGTCCGTTACATCCCAAATGATTGGTGCCATGCCCACCTCCGTCTAAAGGGGGTGGGCATGTTCACACCCTGCGATTCGCTTCAGGCGAAAACACCCCCTCATCGCCGGACAGTATGGCCTCGACGATGTTCGGCGCGAGGCTGGTCAGGCCGGACATCGCAGTCCTGTTCATCTCCGGCTATGCCGAAGATGATCTCTCGTGGCGTGGCGTCTGATTATCGGTATCACTGATAATCAGAACTTGCGACCGCTGCCCTTTGCTGCAATAATGCATAGCCGTAGATTCAGGCAACTGCGGGTAAAGCCCATCTGGCAATCGCCAAACTAAACAGTTACCGTAGCGGTAAAGGGTGAGGCATACCTGCAAAGCCCGCGCGTTCGGACATAGATACACCGGATAAAAAGGAGTCAGAAGTATGGAAGTCCAGGAGATCAAACTGGAAAATCTTGACGTTGAGGCATTTATCGCCGAGCAGGTCAAGGCGATCGGCGAGGCGGTAGGCAACGACCTGGCTGTCAACGCTCTTTCCGGCGGGGTGGATTCGGCCGTGGTAACGCTGCTGGGACACCGCTCGCTGGGTGATCAACTGAAGACATGTTTTATCGAGAACGGCCTGATGCGGGAAGGCGAGCCGCAGTACATCGCTGACGTATTCGCCGCCCTCGGCGTGAAGGTCGAGATCGTCGATGCCAGGGAACAGTTCTTTGCAGCCCTGGCGGGCGTAACAGACCCCGAAGAAAAGCGAGACAAGGGTATCACGCAGGTATTTTACAAGGACGTCTTCGGCAAACTGGTCGGAGACTGCGGCGCGAAGGTCCTCTTGCAAGGCACGAACTACACCGACGTTGAGGAAACAGTCGCCGGCGTCAAGCGCCAACACAATATCCTTGCGCAATTGGGCATCGACACTGAGCAGGCCTACGGATACAAGGTTCTTGAGCCGATAATCCAACTTCGCAAGCCCGCCGTCCGCGTCGTCGGCAAGGCGCTGGGGCTGCCGGAAGAGATATTCACCCGTCCGCCTTTCCCCGGCCCGGCCTTGGCGACACGGGTAATCGGCGAAGCCACACCGGAACGAATCGCACTGGTGCGAGCAGCCACGACAATTGTAGAGGCAGAACTGGCGGATTCCGGCGCTTTCCAATACCTGGCCATCCTGCACGAGGACAAGGTTACAGGCCTGCGCGACGGCAAACGGGATTTCGGCCATCAGATTGAAGTCCGCTGCTGGGACAGCGAAGACGCCGTTACCGGCACGCCGACCAACCTGCCGTTCGAGACGCTTCGCAAGATAGCCGACCGGATAACGACGGAAATCCCCGGCATCGTCAGCGTTACCTACAACATCACCGCCAAGCCGCCCTCGTGCATCGAGGCTGTGTAACTATTGTTTCATGCCTGGTCAGCCGGTCTTGATAGTGGACAGGGAGAGGCATATAATCTGTTATGTACTTCGAGATAGTCGGTAAGATAGAGAACGTTGAGACAATCGCCCTGGAAGGCCGAATTCGGGACATCATGCGCGTTCGCAAGCAGTTCGGCGCCGGGCGCTGGCGCAAGCTCAAGGGCGTCGCGAGGGTGCGGCTCCGGAACGGCGAAATCCGTCGGGCCGAGGTGCACTGGTACGAAGCACACGGCGTCGGACGAAGAAAGATGAAAATCAAGAGACTCCTGGCGAAGAAGTGATGACTATGGAAAAGAAAACGCAGAAGTTCGCGCTGTGCGTAAGGAACGAGGACTGTGAAGACCTGGAACCTCACAAGGTCTATCAGGTCATCCCTGACGCGCGTGCCGCGAAAGACGGCTATCTGAGAATCGTGGACGAATCCGGCGAAGACTACCTGTATCCCGAATCATATTTCATCCTCGTCAGGCTCCCCCGCAAAGCGCAAGAAGCCCTGCTGGTCGCGGGGTAACACCCGCGCATGGTGAGGTCCGCTGCTGGGACAGCGAAGACGCCGTAACGGGCGCGCCGACGAATCTGCCGTTCGATAAACTGCGGAAGATAGCCGACCGGATAACCACGGAAATCCCCGGCGTCGTCAGCGTTACATATAACATCACAGCCAAGCCGCCATCGTGTATAGAGGCTGTGTAAAGTTAAACCAGCGGATTTCTTCAGCCCTGAAAGGGCACCGGATAGTAGCCGTGGGCGTAAGCCCCACGGTAAATGTGTTATTATGAAAAAAAGTCCCGAAGGGACGAAGGAGAAAAATGTTTTCCGGGGGCTAATGCCCCCGGCTACTGTCCGGTACAAACCGGTTACATAGTTTACAGATTGAACCGGGCACATGGTTTACACCTTGTACGATGTATAGGCGAAAGGAGCGTAGCCTATGCCGTGGAAGGAAACGTGTGCTATGGAAGAACGTATGAAGTTTATCGTCGATT
>DAOWOP010000232.1 GCA_030642005.1 Planctomycetales bacterium | reverse complement strand
GGCCTGTCGGCGTCAAAACCTTCCTCGCCGGGGTTAGGCTGGCGGAAAGTCTCGTTCTGGCGCCAGTATTCCTGCCACTTCTTCTCAATTTCTGCAAAGTCGTATTTTGTCATTATTCCACCGTTACCACGAATTATTACCACGAATTGCACGAATTACCGCGAATTACACGAATAAAATAATTTCAAGCCGTTGCTGTACCTGTTCGCAGGTCATTCCGGTAATCAGAAATTCCTTACGCGGATTCGTCTGGCCTGACATTAACGTTACGTCTTTTTTGCCGACGCCGAGCGCCTTTGCCAGTATGACGGCGACGGCCTTGTTGGCCTTGCCCTTCTCGCCCGGGGCGGACGTCGCGATCTTCAGGCAATCGCCGAGGGCGCCGACGATCCGGTCCCGCGACGAGCCGGGCACGACCTTGACCTGGATAACCGCACCGTCGGGAACGTCCCGGACACCAATTTCAACAATGTCTTTCATGGAACAGATTTCCAATTTCCAATTTTCGATTTCCAATTAACCGAAAGGGCCGCCGAATGTCCTTTCAATTGTAAATTGAAAATTGCCAATTGGAAATTGTTACAGCATTCCCTGCTCGCGTGCGTACTCGAAGACTCCTCCGGCGGCGATAATGTCCGCCACATCTCCCAGCGGCGAGAGGTCGAACTGTTCGTCCGTCCGCAGGTTTTTCAGTGTCGCGGCGGCTGGGTCTATCTCGACCTCGTCGCCGGTGGCGACTTTGTCCACCAGTTTCTGCGGCGTCTCAAACGGGATGAGGTATCCGCCGTTGACGCTGTTGCGGTAGAAGATTCTCGCGTAGGACTGGGCCACCACTGCCCGGACGCCCGCGGTGGCCAGCGCCAGCGGGGCATGCTCGCGCGACGAGCCGCAGCCGAAGTTCTTCCCGGCGACGACCACGGTGAACTCGCTGCCGAAGCCGTCGCCGGCGACGAACGGAGTGTTCCCGTCCGGCAGGCCCGAACCGGCCGGCGGGACGCCGCTGAGGGCGTACTTGCCGAAGTATTTACGTTCCTTGGCATCGGCGGGGTTATATGAGAGATACTCTGCGGGGATTATCTGGTCGGTGTCGATATTATCGCCGACGACGAACGCCTTACCGCGAATGACATTTTCCATACTTTCATCCTTTCAAAGATTCGCGGGCATTCTATCGCACGGGGTAGTGTTCCGAAAGGTTAGAGGTGAGGCTCCGCGATAGTGAGCGGTTGTCTGTTTCCTCACCTCTCACCTTTTACCTTTAAAAAAAAGGGCGACACCCAGGCGGAGGGAGACCTGAGAATCGCCCCTACTAGCCGCAACCCTTGGTGCAGGTGGAGGGAGACCTACACCTAATTGGGTGCAGCGGACATTCGGACCGTAACGCCTATCCGATTTTTCAGATTATTATATTATTGCTCCACTCGGCAAAATGCACGAAATTCTTGAGAAAAAATCCGCCGAAACACAATCCATCTCAAACGGTCGGCGAATTCAAAAATCGGATATTCTGTTTCTTGTCTGTGTCTTCAACTCGTTTTTTAGCTGCATCCCAGCGATGCACCGCAGTTGAAGCACTTGTAACAGTTTCCGTTTCGCACCGTGATGGCTCCGCAGACGTCGCATGGCGGGGCGTCTTCCTGGAAATGTGAGAACTGCTGATCGATACGGTTGACGGTTTGGGTTGCCCGCGATTCCGACAGGCCCGCCGTCGCTGTCTCGGCGCTGCTGCGGTCTGATCCGCCGTTTCCGCCGTCACCGCCTGAAAGTAAATCGGCGCCGGGGGCCGATACATCCCTGCCGTCGGCCATACCGGCGCCTCGCATCCCGGGGGCTGAATCATCCCTGCTGCCACCCGCAGAAACCGGAACTGCTGATAAACCACCGCGACCTGCCGTGCGTACGACCGCAGCGCCTCTGCCGGTCCGGCTCAGAAAACTCATTTCCAACCAGCGGAATATGTAATCCACGATGCTCTTGGCGAAGGGGATGTCCGGGTTGGCGGTCATCCCGCCGGGCTCGAAGCGCTGGTGCGAGAACTTTCTCGTCAGCGCCTTCAGCGGGACGCCGTACTGGAGGCACAGACTGATGGCCGTAGCAAAGGCGTCCATCATGCCCCCGACGGTCGAGCCTTCCTTTGCCATGGTGATGAACACCTCGCCCGGCTCGCCGTCATCGTGCAGACCTACGGTTATGTATCCCTCGTGTCCGCCCACCTCGAACTTGTGCGTCAGCGACTGTCGCGTTGCGGGCAGGCGGCGGCGGCGTGGCACAGGCTTGGACGAAGAGGTTTCGGCTTTGAGTTTTTCAGGCTCCTCGGCCTCGTCGTCGGTCCCGTCTTTTTTCAGATTCACCGGCTGGGAGACCTTTGAGCCGTCGCGGTAGATAGCCACGGCCTTGAGGCCCATTTTCCAGCCGCTGGTATAAGCGTCGGCGATGTCGTCGATGGTTGAGTCCTTCGGCATGTTGACGGTTTTGGAGATCGCGCCGGACAGGAAAGGCTGGACCGACGCCATCATTCGCAGGTGCCCGTTGTAATGGATCGACCGGGCGCCGTTGACCGGCTTGAATGCACAGTCGAACACCGCCAGGTGCTCTTCGTTCAGGTCGGGCGCACCTTCGATCGTGTCGTTGTCCTCGATGTGCTGAAGTATCCGTCCGATCCGCTCCTTGTCATAGCCAAGTTTTTCCAGCGCCAGCGGGACGGTCTGGTTGACGAGTTTGAACATTCCCCCGCCGGCCAGCATCTTGTACTTGACCAGTGCGATGTCCGGCTCGATGCCGGTGGTGTCGCAGTCCATCAGGAACCCGATCGTTCCGGTCGGCGCCAGCAGGGTGGCCTGGGCGTTTCGGTACCCGCTGGTCAGACCGGCGGATATGGCCTCATCCCACCCGTCGCGGGCGGCTTCGACCATTTCGGCCGGGCAGACGGTCTGGTCGATGTCCTCGACGGCCTGGCGGTGCATCCGTATCACGTTGATCATCGCCCGGCGGTTCGGTGCGAATTCCGGGAAAGGCCCCAGTTGGCTCGCCAGTTCGGCGCTGGTTGCGTAGGCTTCGGACGTCATTACCGCCGTTATAGCCGCAGCGACGGCCCGGCCTGGATCGCTGTCGTAGGCCCAGCCGAGGCTCATCAGCAGCGCGCCGAGGTTCGCATACCCAAGCCCCAGCGGACGGAACTCGTGGCTGTTGCGGCAAATCCTTTCTGTCGGGTAACTGGCGTGATCGACCAGAGTCTCCTGAGCGATGATGAATATCCGAGCCGCCCGGCGGAAACCCTCGACGTCAAACGACCCGTCGGACCGGCGGAACTTCATCAGGTTCAAACTCGCCAGGTTGCACGCCGAATCGTCAAGGAACATGTACTCGCTGCACGGGTTGGAGGCGTTTATCCGCCCGCTGACCGGGCAGGTGTGCCAGTTGTTAATCGTCGTATCGTACTGCACGCCCGGATCGCCGCAGAGATGACAACTCGCCGCCATCTTCTCGAACAATTCATCTGCACTATGCCGGCCTGTTACCTTCTCCGGCTCCGTAACGGCGTACGTGCACCATTCCTGCTCATTCTGTGCAGCCTGGAGAAATTCGTCCGTTACGCGGATCGACAGGTTGGCGTTCTGATACATTACCGTCCCGTAGGCCTCGCCGTTGTAGTTCCCGTCGTAACCGGCGTCGATGAGCGCCCAGGCCTTCTTTTCTTCCTTGGCCTTACATTCGATGAATTCGAGAATGTCCGGGTGGTCGCAGCGGAGTGACTGCATCTTGGCTGCCCGGCGGGTCTTCCCGCCCGATTTAACGACCGCGGCTATCTGGTCGAAGACACGCATGAAACTCAAAGGCCCCGACGGCTTGCCCCCGCCCGCCAGTTTCTCTTTCTCTGAGCGGAGCGTCGAAAGGTCCGTCCCCGTCCCCGAGCCGTACTTGAACAGCATCGCCT
>DAOWOP010000223.1 GCA_030642005.1 Planctomycetales bacterium | reverse complement strand
GCGCCCTGGGCTAAAAACGAGCGCCCCGATGGGGCTAAACACATACCCCCGCTGAAGCGAGGGGCTTGTTACAAAACAGATTGATGCAGGGAAAACATATGACAGATATAGAAGATTACATGGGATTTTCGGTTCGTGATTTTGCAGCGGCGACGGCTGCCAAACGCGCCACTCCCGGCGGCGGGACGGTCGCCGGGGTTGTCGGCGCTCTGGCGACGGCGCTGGGCGAGATGGTGCTGAACTTCACACGCGGCAAGAAGGCCTTCGCTGAATTCGCCGACGCCCATGAAGCCCTGGCGGCGCGTCTGGCGCGGGCGCGGGGAATGTTCGCCGACCTTACCGCCGACGATGCAGCCGCTTACACGCTCTACACCGAGGCCGCCAAGTGCAAAGATGAAACCAAAGAAACCAGGATGACCACGGCGCTGGCGGCGGCGATTGACGTGCCGCGACAGATGACGGCGCTGGCGATTTCGGTTTTGGAAAGCCTTATCGCCCTCGGCGAGCACTGCAATAAGTATCTGCTGACGGACTTGTCGGCTGCGGCGGTTTTGGCCGAGGCGGTCGTCCGGCTGAGCGATTACAATGTCCGCGTCAACGCCGCGAACCTGCCCGACAAGTCCGCCGCCGCTGACCTCCGCAAAGCATCCGCCCGCGATTGCAAAAGGGCTAATGAATTGTGCGCGACCGTCGAAAAAATCGTATCAGAGTACGTCTGAAAAAAAAGAAAATGAACCACAGAGGACACAGAGAACACAAAGAACAGAAGAAGAAAATTTGTTTTTACTTTCTTTGTGTTCTCTGTGTCCTCTGTGGTTCATTCTGTTTGAGTTATGGCTAGAGAATACGACATAGCGAAGGCGTCGGGGCTTTGCACAGCGTGCGAGCGGGAACTGGCTGTCGAGGAAGAGTTCGTCGTCGCCCTGTTCGACACGGCTGAAGGGTTCCGTCGCGAGGATTTCTGCAAACCCTGCTGGGAAGGTCGGCCCGAAGAGGCGGCCAAGGCCTTTTCCATCTGGCAAAGCCGGGTCCCCAGACCCGACGAGCCGAAAAAACCGGTCGTCAACAATAACGTGCTCATTGAATTTTTCGAGAAACTTGACGGGCAGGACGTCCCGGCCAGGATAAACTTCCGCTTCGTCCTGGCGCTGATGCTGATGCGGAAGAAACTGCTGATTTACGACGGCAGCGGCGAAGAGGAAGGCCACGAAATCTGGACGATGCACTTCAGAAAAGAACAATCGCCCGTGAAGGTAATCCGCCCGGAACTGGATGAAGAGCAGATCGCCGAAGTCGGCTCGCAACTAGGGGCATTGTTTGAGGTGGAAACATGAATCGTCGCATAACGTTGTTGCTGACGGCGGGTTGGATGTTTCTGGGTGGATGTCAACCTTGTCCGGAGAAGTTCGTCTCGGCCGAAACGCTGGTCGGCGAATACAATGCCAACGCCTCGCAGGTTCGGCGGCTTTGGGCGCGGGCTAGGATTCGCGTTACTTTCAGCGACGAGGCGGGCAGGAGCATCTCGTGGGGATCGGCGTCGCCACTGGCGGCGGCCAACGCGCTGGTACTGCTGGAAAAGCCGGAGGACAAATCCCGCCCGGCGGACTTCGTTCTTGTCGGACGTGAGATGGCTGAATTGTTCCGCGTTGGGACCGATTCGGCGAACGGGCTGTATTACTGCTGGGCGAACCTGGACGGTCGCGGCGGGGCGTGGTTAGGCCGGACCAAATACGCCGGCGCGCCGGGCGTGAAGGGCATGCCAATCGACCCGATGCAACTGGTGGAAATACTCGGTATAACCGAATTGCCGGCCGTGCGGGCCGACGCCATGCCGGCCGTCGTTATGACGCTTCAGCAAAAACCATGCGCTTACGTCGTTCGCTACTTAAACCCCCAGCCGGTCAGCGGGCATCTGAAAATCTGGCGGGAGGTCTATTTCCGCTGGTCCTACACCGAGCCGCGCAGACCTTATCAAATAAAACTCTACGACGCCGCCGGACTCTGTCGCGTCATCGCCAAAGTTTCAGACTATAAACCCATCGCCATCGCCACCGACGGCGACGAACCAATAATGCCGACCGACATTCGCATAACCTTCCCGGCGATAAAGAACGTCCAGCCGGCAAGTTCGCTGCACATGAGCCTGACAGAAATGACCACGACAAAGGCTCTTCCCAGTAGGAAGGTTTTTGATTTCCGTTCACACCTGCCGGCGGGTATTACAAATCCGGTCCAGGTGGATTCGGCCTGCGAGAACAAATGAGAACCCATACACGAAAAATCATTGTCGTCCTTGTTCTGGCGTCGGTTACCGCATCGTCCGGGCGGGCCTTCGGGCAGGCGGATGCAGCCGGCCCGGCCTTTCGGCTCGTTGGTGACACGGAGGCGGTGTGGGTAATCCTCCCCGGCGAAGGAGGCTCCGGCTACAGGCTGGCGGCAAGGAGTATCGACGACAAGAAGTCCTGGAAGCCCGTCGGGCCCGACCGGACGGGTCAAGTCGCCGCAGCCGCGGCTGCCGGGAGCAGCCTGGTGGTGTTCTTCGCCGACGGCGAGCAGATGCGATACTTTCGGCATCGCTCGCAGGGCCAGCCGGACATAAAAGCGCCCGAGAGCCTCTGGCCCCAAGGCACGAAGGTCCTCGCCGCCTGCCGGGCCGGGGGCGACGGCAATGCAATGCTGGTGCTGATTGTTCGCCCAATCGGGCGGCGTCCGAAGACGCGACCTGCGTCGGCGGCCGGTATGCCGGCAGCCAAATTCAACGAACTTGTACTGCTGCGATACGCCGACCAGAAATGGCGGCAGATCGCCATTGTGCCGGGCGAACCCAAAAATTCCCCGCTCCGCGCACACCTTGCCGCGAACAAAAACGCAATCTACGTCCTGACAGCCCAGCCCAAGCCGGTCCTGACGGCGTTTGAAGAAGGCGAATGGCGCAACATCGCTTTGTCCGTCGAACCGGCCGATGCCAAACCGCTGGCGATGATGGTGATAAAAGACGTACTCGTACTGGCGACGTTCGACGCCGGCGGCAGGGTGAATATCGCTCGATACGCTTCGAATAAATGGCAAGGCCTCCAGCCGGTCCGCCGGAACGGCAAGGCCTTCACCTGGCCCGCCGATGCTGCGCCGGCGGTCGCAAGGTTGGGCGATAAAGCGGCGATGCTCTGGACGAAAGACAAAAAGTGGCTCTTCGCAACGTGCGAACTCGACGGCATGCTCGGCGGCGAAAGCCCGATGGACGCCTTCGCCTGGGCCGACGAGCGGGAACTGGTCGAACGTGTCCAGAACATATTTTTCATGGTCGTCTTCGGCGCGCTCGTCGTTTTGATGTTCTGGCCGGGGCAGACACTCCGAACGGTGCCCTTCTCGCTGCCTGCGACGATAGCGCCCGCCCGGCTGACGAAGCGACTCGCAGCCTGCTGCATCGACGCGCTGCCGTTCCTGATCGCTGCAACGATATATGTATCCAGCAACGCCGAGGTGGCCGTTGCGACAACCTTCGAGCAGATAATGGCGAACGCCCGGAAGATTACTTCTTCAATGGCGTTCCTCTATGCTTCTCTGGGCTTCCTGACAGTCTATCCTGCCTACTGCTTCATCATGGAGTACCGCTTCGGCGCGACGGTCGGAAAGATGATAATTCGCCTTCGCGTCGTCGCCGACAAAGGGCGGAAGCCGACGATGCGGGAACTGGCCCTGCGAAATATCTCGAAGGCCATCGAAATACTGGGACTGCCGCTGGTCTTTCCGCTCTTGTTCCCCCTGCTGACGCGATACCGCCAGCGGCTTGGCGATAAAATAGCATGGACAACCGTCATCGACGCCGACGCCCGCCCGCCGGCGACGGAAGAACAAAAAGACACCAGCGACGGCGAAAATACATAGACCAGTCTTTCGACTCACATTTTCCGTGAAACGGACATGGCAACCTTAAGCAGGGAACAACGCGAACAGGAAGACGACTACGTCTTTCCATACCACTACATCCCGTCGCTGGCCGGCGGCGACTTCTCATCGGTGCGCGTGCACCGCTGGGGGTATCAGTACCTGGCGTATCTGGAATTCGTCATTGACAGGATCGCATCGCTGAGTTTCGGCTCACTGCTGGACGTCGGATGCGGGGACGGCAGGCTCCTGCACGAAATAAAATCGCGATT
>DAOWOP010000207.1 GCA_030642005.1 Planctomycetales bacterium | reverse complement strand
GTCGGCCTGGCA
The DNA here is from genome assembly GCA_030642005.1 of Planctomycetales bacterium. Lineage (GTDB taxonomy): Bacteria > Planctomycetota > Phycisphaerae > SM23-33 > SM23-33 > JAUWNJ01. Next base: position 4,773 of record DAOWOP010000207.1, on the reverse strand, counting down.
ATCACGGGCTGCGATATGTCGGCAGCCTTTCCATTCAATTACGACACCGTCTGGCGTGCCGCTGTCGGCGAGGCCATTGTCTGGCACCCCGATCTGATTGACGATGTGCAGCGACCATACCGCGTTTCCTGCACAAGGGCCAACCTGGCCGGAACGGAGGAAGTGAAATATGAACTTGAAGTAGCCAGAGACCCCAACCCCTTCGCCCGTCGGCCCAGCACGCGGGTCTATGTCCACATACGCCAGACCAAACCCACACGGAGAAGGTTCACGCAAATGGAAAGGGAGTTTCTCGAAAAAATCACCGAGCGGCTGACCATAGCCCCTCCGCCGGAGTGAAAGGAGATAAGAAATGTCCATGGCGCGAGCAGCGAGTGTCGTTTTGGCCGTTGTGGTTTTGACATTTGCCGTGTTCGGTCTTGCCGATGATGAGCCGGGGGCGATCAAAATCACTCCTAACGCGATGGCGGAAAAGGTCAGGGTCGGCTACACGCCGCTGAAGGCCGGAACGGTCCGAATCTGGGACACGAACAAAAGGTACGAAAAAAAGCGCCCCGCCGGCCGGTGCATGAAGGACAAGCCCAAATGGTCGCCCGTTCCCTTCGGAAAGACCGACTACAAGCCCACCGGCGACCTCGTATTCGAAAACGATTATTTCTTTCTGTTCTGCTTCACGAATAAGGAAGATGCCGTCAGTCTCATAGCCAAGTTGGCCGGCACTAACGGTGGCGTCGTTGACAACGAGATATACAAGGTTTTCCAGACAAAGAGAGGCCGGCGGGACTTCGGGCACGGGACTATCGGCGACCCGAAGATATTAAAATACACCGAGAAGGAAATCCTTATCGAACATTCCGGTAAGGCAAGAAGGTCCGACGAGCCTGTTACGACAACCTATCGCATCCAGGGCGACAAGTGCTGGCTTGAGGTCAAGCCCGTTCACTACGTCAACCAACAGGGGTTGCACGGGAAAGTCCGCATCTGCGCGTTCCTCAACAGCGAGTCGGACGAATATATCCTGGACGGCAAGAGGGCGACCTGGCCCGGCAGAGAGAACAACAGACTCGCCAAGTCGGATACAATTGGGATAATCAACTTCCACAGAGGCAGAAAACCCCACGGCTTGATGTGGTTCATGACCGCCCCGCCCGGATTCGAAAAGAGCAAACTGACCTACCTGGGCCACCACTCCGACCGGTACTGGGAAGATGAGTTTCCGCCACACGACAGGCCCAGTTGCGGAGCGCAGTACGCTCGACTGAAAGACAAGGTCATCATCGCCGTGCTCAACCGCAAAGGCCACTGGGAGCGCGAGGACGTTCTCAAACCTATCACCGCCGGCGGAACTTACACCACCCAATTCAAGGCGCCCTTTCCCGGCAGGTGGCGACTTATCGGTTTCGTCGTGCAGGAAAAGAACTATAAGCCGCGCCCGAGGGTTACTTCTTCGAAGATACCCGATTCCTTCCGTACGCCGATAAAGGGAAAATATCACTACAACACTGTTGAGATCAAAAAAGCCGGAGAGAACTTTACCTTCAAAAGCCCGGTGGCCGGTACGATTGACTACCTGCTGATATATTTGCGGGATCGGACAAAAAACACCCCAAAGGACGTCTTCACACCGATGGGTGTTTATCGCCAGGCCATCCTGTCCGGGACAGCGGAAAAACCAAAAGCAAAGACGGCCCCGGAAGTCTTGAAGAAAATCAAGACCAAGATGAGAATAATTCGGTAGCACTCTGTAATACCGCTTCGGGGTGGGTGGCATTTTTAGCCGCGGAGCGGCGAGTGATAGTAGCCACGGGCGCAAGCCCTTGGTAGCGGGCAACCATAATCGAACAAAGCCCCGGCGGGGCGTCTGAAACCTTCAATCGTCCCGATGGGACTCAACATGACGGCGTAACCGGGCGAAAGACCCGCTCGCAGCCAAAGACATGCTTACCCGCTTCGCGTGAAAGCATGGCACCCATCAAAATACGTGGGACAGCCTGCTAGTCCCTGAAGTTTCCCAGATCAACGACGATTCCTTCCGGGGTGAAGTAGGTTACGTTCAGCCTGCCGCCGCTGAGAGTCGTGAAGACCACGCCGCAGATGTTGTACTTCGCAGCGAAGGCCAATTCTTTTTCGCCCGGACCGATGATGGAAACGTTCTCGACTACCTTGCTGAAGTGCCCGACGAAGTAGCACAGACTGTCGAGTGTGTCCTTCAGCATCCGCCGGGTCGGGATGTACCGGTCGTCGCCGCGCTTTGCGGCTGGGAGATATATTTTCGCCTCCGCCCGACCCTGTTCGTACCTTATCAGCCCTCCGCACCGGGTGAGTCTCTCGGCCATGTCCCGCCGGGCCGTTACCCTCAACATTCGCCGGAAGCGAGGCCTGTCGAGCATCTCGCTGATGAGCACCAGGTTCCACAGGTCGGCTATCGAGAGGCTTTCGGTCTGCGAGGCGAAATCGACCAGTCTGCCCCTGCGGAAGAGGCGTTTGTGCCGGGCCGCTCGCCGTTTAATGATGCCCTGAGAAATCTCCAGTATCATTTGCGCGCGTGACATCGGCTTGCGGAGCGGGTCGCCAGCCAGTCGGCTTACGAGGTGAAAGTCGTGGATGTTGAAACGATAGTCGTACGCCTTCCGCCACCGATTCACCACGCGTTCAGCCGTCGCCAGACGCGCCGCGCCCTTGCGATGCAGTATCACCGCCGACAGCAGTTCCCGCCGGGTTTTGGGTGTGTACTCGAAATGCTCCGAAAAATATTTCAATACACCGACGGCCTGCGTGTGTGGCTGGAGTGCTGAAATCTTTTGTCGCAGGCGATCGGCCTCCAGCCGGGACGACAGAATCTCAATGGCAGAACCGCGTGCGAAGAATTCCCTCGTGTTCAGACCGTCCAGCAGCGCGTCAGGCCAGGATTTGCCCGATGTCCGTTCGACTAATTGTCGGTAGCGAATTTCGCTTTCATCGCTGATAGGCTTTTCGGCCGCCCATAATTTCACCAGTGAAGCCAGCGAGACACGAGCGGGGTGTTTGGTGAGCCACTTCAGCAGGGCCGATCGCAACTGCGGGTCGTCAGCCTGCGGCAGGACGTTGGCTATGTGCTCGCCCAGGCTTGGACAGTTCCTCTCTGCCAGGAAGGCCAACACCTGTCGGCGGACCTCCGGCGGCGTTTGGCGCTGGGTAAGAACTGTCGCCAGCGTCGGATAGGTCTGCTCGCCGGCTACGTCCACACGCTCAAGGACACGCAGCGATTCGAGGCGATCATTGGCGGCCAGACCGTCGTTCAATATCCGGTGGGCGTTGTGAAGGGCGATCATGTTGGGCGTGAAATCCTGATCGCCCGCCCGCTGATGCTGAAGGAACTCCGCGACGGTTTGCGGCGGATGCGAAGGCAACTGCTGACAACCAACCATAACTGAAACGGCTGACGCTAAAAGCAATAAGCACGAAAATCTTATTTTTGCGATGGTTTGCATGGGCGTCATAGTAACGGCCTGACCCCAAAGATAGCAAGGGTTTGAAAATACCTTCCCGGTACGCTAGACTCACCCGCTATGCCGAAGGATAAACAACCGGATATCACCGAACAGATGGAATTGCTGCTCCGCGGTGCCGATGCCGTTTATACAGCCGACGAACTCCGGCGCCGCCTGGCTGAAGCGACCAAGCCGCTGCGCATCAAACTCGGGCTTGATCCTACATCGCCTGACATCCATCTGGGACACACCGTGCAACTGCGGAAGATGCGTCAGTTTCAGGACCTGGGCCACAAGGCGGTGCTCATCATCGGCGACTATACCGCACGGATCGGCGACCCGTCAGGGCAGAACGCCACCCGCCCGATGCTTACCGCCGAACAGATTCAGGCCAATGCAACAACGTACTTTCAGCAGGCGGGAAAAATCCTCGATACCTCCAGCGGCAAACTGGAAATCCGATATAACAGCGAATGGCTGGCAAAGATGACCATGATGGACATCATCCAGTTGACGGCCAAGAAGACCGTCGCGCAGATGCTCCAGCGTGAAAGTTTCAAGAATCGCCTCGCCGCCGACCAGGACGTATTCCTGCACGAATTTCTCTATCCCGTCGTCCAGGGCTATGACTCGGTGGTTATCGAGTCGGACGTCGAACTCGGCGGGACCGACCAGACATTCAACTGCCTCGTCGGCAGGGACATTCAGCGCGCCTACGGCCAGCCGGCGCAAATCGTACTGGTCATGCCGCTGCTGGTAGGCCTCGACGGCGTTGAAAAAATGAGCAAGTCCAAGGGTAATTACGTCGGTGTAACCGACCAGCCAAACGATATGTTCGGCAAGGTCATGTCCATCCCCGATACGCTGATGGAGAACTACTTCACGCTGTTGACCGACCTGCCTGTTGAGCGAATCGCCGAACTGGTCGATAGCGACAGAACCCACCCCCGCCAGGCCAAGGCCGATCTGGCCCGGACGATTGTCGAGCGTTATTACGACCAGCCTGCCGCCGAGGCCGCTGCCGCAGAGTTCGACCGCGTATTCTCATCAAAACAGACACCGACCGAAATGCCGGAAATCGCCATTTCAGCAGGTACAATCGGAATCGTCGCCCTCGTCGTCCAGGCCGGGTTCGCCAAAAGCAATGGCGAGGCGCGCAGACTCATCAGCCAAAATGCCGTCAGCATCGACAGCGAGAAAGTAACAGACATCGAAGCCGTCGTGAACCTGAAAAACGGACAAATCCTCCGCGTCGGCAAGCGCCGATTCGGTAAAATAGTACTGAAATGACTAATGTCTAATG
>DAOWOP010000069.1 GCA_030642005.1 Planctomycetales bacterium | reverse complement strand
GCGCCGTAGTACACCGTGTTTTCTTCGGAGGTGAAGGCGTTGTACATCGCTCCCATCTCGTCGAACTGACGGTTGATGTCGAACGGGCTTCGGCGTTCGGTACCCTTGAACATCATGTGTTCGAGAAAGTGGCTTACGCCGGAGATCGGCAGCGAGGGCGATTCGTCCCGGCTGCCGGTGCGAACGAAAAATCCCAAAGCCATGGAGGCGGCGGTGGGATTGACCTCGGCGATTATCGTCAGGCCGTTCGGAAGTCTATGCTGCTTGAACTGCATTATCGTCTCCGAAAAATGCGCGTCATACCGATTTTAGTCCGTTCAGTTCTGTTACATGTAAATCGACACTTTCACGCGGTGCGAAAAATCTGAATCTTGCGAAGCGGCAAGCCGCGTGGCTAGCCGCTTCGCAATACTCCTGTCGCACAATAGACGCCGTGTTCTCAAGCGGCGCTATCCGGCAAATCACGAATCATGTACAAGAAACCTTCAGTTCATCAGGCCCGATGGTCAACATTGTCAGGTTTTCGGCCGGGTACGCGCGGACGTATCCCATTACGTCATCGACGGTTACGGCGTCAATCGCCGCGGAAATCTCATCCAGACCTCGCAGCCGGCCAAGGTGATAGAAGTCTCCGGCCAGCGCGTCGGCGCGGGCGAATGTCGATTCGCCCTGCATGATCAGGGCGCTCTTGAGTTGCGTGCGCGCGCGGGCAAGTTCATCTTCGGTTACGCCGTCGGCCAAGCGACGCAACTCGCCGACGGTAACGTCCAGTGTCTCCTGTGCCCGTTGCGGTGTCGTGCCGGCATAGACGAACATACCCGCGTAGCCTTTGATATTGTGATACCGCGCCACCACCGCGTACACCAACGCACGCTTTTCGCGCACCTCGGTGAACAGCCGAGCGCCCATCCCGCCGCAGAGGATCATCTGCGTTACCCGCGCGGCGTAGTAGAGTTCGTCGTTAATTGTCGCGGCTGGGTACGCCAGCGTTATCTGGACCTGGGCGGTGTCTTTGGTCAGGTGTGTAACGCCCTGCTCGGCCGGGCTGGTCTGCACTTCCGCCGGTGCCGGTCCGTCCCAATCGCTGAATTGTTTTTCAACCGTTTCGGACAGTTCCTTCCAGTCGAACTTACCGGCGACCGCCATGATCGCACCGCTCGGCGTCAGGTGGGCCTTCAGGTGCGACCTCATCGGCGCCGGACGCATCGCAGCAAGGGATTCTTTCGTTCCGAGCGGGTTCCTGCCAAGCGGCGACGGATAGAACTTCTCGCGCATCAGCACGTGGCAGTTTCGCATAGGTTCATCTTCCAGGCCGTCGAGGGTCTGGGCGACGAGGTCCCGACAGGCGCTGAACGTCTCATCGGCCAGGCGGGGGCGGCGGAGAATATCGGCATAAACTTCCAGAACCTTCGGCAGGTTCCTTCCCAGTTGAGCGGCCGAGACCAGCAGGTGCTCGCTCTGGGCGGCTTCGTGATGCTGGCTGCCGAGCGAGTCCAGCACGTCGTTGATTTGACGTGTGTCGCGGTCGCCCGCACCCCGCAGCAGCCAGAACGCTCCGGTCGATGCGGCGCCTGCGCCGGCGGGCGGATCGTGCGATGATCCGGCCGGCAGGGCAATCGTTATCGCCGACGACGAAACGCCCAACATCCGCTGGGCTACAAGCGTCAGACCGTTATCAAACTCGCGCGTAAAAAATTCTTCCGCCACTTCTGATACCCTTTCAATCAATCCGGACCATTGTAATACTACTGGCGACGCTTGCCACCGCAAAGAATGAAACTTCATTCCCCTCGCCGGGAAACCAATCCGGTACTTTTATCTTCAGACCTGAAAATCAACAAAGCCGACGGATAGCTATCCGTCGGCTTTAGGCGCCCAGTGTAATAAAACGCGGACTGCTCTAACCCAACAGTTTCTTGGCTTCGCCGACGAGGTAGAAACTTCCTGTTATGCAGATGATGTCTCCCCGTGTAACGGCGTTGTTGGCGATGCGGATTGCCTCGGTGAGGCTGGATGTTACCTGTGCGGTCTTTCCCGAGCGATCTTCATATCGTTCGGCCAGGTCGGCCGGATCGGCAGAGCGAGGGTTGTCGCTGGCGGTGAAGATTACCTTGTCGGCCCCTCGCATCAACTGATCCAACATGCCGGTAATCTCCTTGTCGGCGGCGCAGCCGAAGATTACCACCATCGAGTCGTAGGGGATATACTGCCCGACGGACCGCATCAGCGCTTCCATCGAAGCGCCGTTGTGAGCACCATCGACGAGGATTCGCGGGTTTTCCTTGATAAGTTCCATCCGCCCGGGCAGGCGGACCTGCGAAAGCCCTTCAATAGCGGCGCTGTCGTCAATCTCCAGTCCCTGTTCTTTGAGTTGGTCCAGCAGCGCCAGCGCCAGTCCGCAGTTCAGCGCCTGGTGTTCGCCCATCAGCGGAACGGGCAGGTGCTCGAATTTGCTGCGTGGAGTGGTCAGGCAGATTCGCGTCTGCGGGCCGGCCTCACGCGACGACTCGAAACGATAACTGAAGTCGATGTTCTTGCCCGTGAACAGCAGCGGCGAATTGACCCGCTTGGCCACATTCTCCAGAACGTTTTCAGCGGCGGGAACCTGCGGCACCGATACGGCCGGTACGCCTCGCTTGAGGATGCCGGCTTTTTCGCCGGCGATGGCCTCGACCGTATCACCGAGTTGATGTACGTGGTCAAGGCTGATGCTGGTGAACCCGACCACCATCGGCTTGACGACGTTGGTGCTGTCCAGCCGGCCTCCCATACCGGCCTCCAGAACGGCTACGTCCACACCCTCATCCGCAAAATACATAAAGGCAATTGCGGTAAATATCTCGAAGAACGTCGGAGCATCATCGCTCATTCGTTTGACGTGCAGGGCCACTTTGTTGATATACCGAGTCAGGGCGGCCCTGGCGATCACCTCGCCATTTATCCGTATCCGCTCGCGAATATCCACAAGGTGCGGCGAAGTGTACAGCCCGACCTTATGCCCGCAGGCGCTAAGCATCGCCGAGAGCATCGTCGCCGTCGAGCCTTTACCCTTTGTCCCGGCGATGTGAACGCACCGCAGCCCTTTATGCGGGTCATTAAGCCTCTTGAGCAGCGACCTCATGCGAGCCAGACTGAAGGTGTCGCGGTTATAACGGACCCGAAGCATCTGTTCATAATCCGTTTGCGCAAAAAGGTACCTCAGCGCCGCCTCATAGGTGCGAATCGGCAGCCTGGGGGCGCGAACGGCCTTTTCGGGGTATGTTTTTGGGGAAACCGATGTCGCCATAATCACTCAACTATACCACATCGCAGTTGTATCTGTCAAGGGTTTTGGGCTTGAAATGCAAAAAATAACGGAAAATCCTACGAATTCAGTGCTTGGGATCACCCCATCGGCATTGTCGAAAGTGCCCCAGCCGCCCGTGGTCGGTCATGTCGGACATCAGCGGCGTAACCGTTATAAACCCCTCATCCAGGGCCGTTACGTCCGTCTCGATGTCCTGTGGCCCATGCTCGAAATGGTCGGTCAAGCGGAATATCATCTGACCGTCGGCATCAACTTCGCGCAGGTACGTCTCGCTGATAGCGGCGGTGCTTTGCGGGACGACCTTCACGCCGCGAGGGGTTGATTCCGACAAGGCCGGAATGTTGACGTTAACCAACTCCCCCGGCGCTATCGACATGGCCAGCAGGCCGGTGAGAACTTCCCTGCACAATCGTCCGGCGCGACGAAAATCCATCTCGCCGGCGCCGGCGAGGCTGAAGGCCACCGAAGGGATTCCAAACAGCGCTCCTTCCGCCCCGGCAGATACCGTCCCGCTGTAGAAGACATTCACGCCGACGTTTTCGCCGGCGTTGATCCCCGACAGCACGAGATCGGGCCTGGCGTCCATAAGTTCGCGGATGGCGAGTTTGACGCAATCGACGGGCCGGCCCGCGACGCTGATACCGTGAAATTCTCCGCCCACGTGGACGTGATTGCAGACCACCGGGCCATGAAGCGTAAGCGACCGCCCCGCCGCCGATTGAGGAGTCGCCGGCGCTACCACCGTTACCTCACCCATATCAGCCACCGCCGACCGAAGAGCCGACAACCCCGGCGCTAAAATGCCGTCGTCATTAACCAAAAGTATCCGCATGGTTCGATGAGTCTATAGGCCAGACCAAATCAATGTCAAATCTCTTGGCGGATTTTGCACCGGCGATGGTACAATAGGTCTGGAAAGGAGCTACCAAATGAATGAGACACTGGCAAAGCGCGTTCGGTCAGCCGCCGTTGCAGGATGGTGGACGATTCTCATCGTTGCCGTCTGGATGACAGTGGGATGGTTTGCCTTACTGGTGATCCTGCACTATCAGCCGGGGTGGATGCTGAAACTCTGGGGCGGCGGCGATCTGGACTGGCCGGACGTCCACATGATCGTGTTGTATTTCTTCTCTATTTTCAAACTAATGCTGTTCATGGTGTTGATGGTCGTCATCTGGCTGACGTTTTGGTCGCGTCAGCTGAAGCGGGCCGCGTAGCAACTCGCAGGCTGTTATTGGTCTTGACGAAGCCGACCGAATACGACAAAATGGGAACGTTCTCCGGGGCGTGGCGCAGTTTGGCTAGCGTGCTTGACTGGGGGTCAAGAGGTCGCGGGTTCAAATCCCGCCGCCCCGACATTAAAAAAGGTCAACCCAAATGGGTTGACCTTTTTTAATGTCGGAAGCACGGCGCAGCCGGGCTGGTGATGCGAAGCAGCACTGGCGACGGATTCCTTCACGGAGCGGGGCGCTCTGCCGTAGCGCAGCGAAGGCAGACCGCCCAAAGCGTAGTGAAGCAATCCTGTCGCCCCGATTCTTCGAGAATGCGTCCCTTGGCGACAACCATTGCCAAGGGATTCCTTTTTACGACAACTTACAACACGTTCAAGAGTTACCGCCAAGCCCACCGATTGCAATCGGTGGGTATTTCCCGCCACCGTATGCCAATTATCATCTCCGGTGGACTGCTTTCCGGCACCGATCTGGTCACCTCTGCGTTTACTGGTCCCCTTTCTGGTCCCCTTAAGCCCTCGAAGAAATTGCAACCGTACCACGACACTCTTCCAGATCCGGCAGCATCTCGATAGCCCCAGCCGTATCGACCAGTTCGAGGTGCTGATAGATATTCGTAGTCAGGCGGATGTCGCTATGCCGCATAAGTTCCTGTGCCGTCCGTGGCGCTACGCCGCTACGGGCCAGCATGGTTCCGAACGTATGCCGCAGCGAGTGTATGTCCACGCTTCTGCCATACGAGTCCACCTTCTCGATTCCAGCGACTGCCAGGTCGAGATTGAACGTCTTCAACGTCGGTGATTCGACCAACAGCGTGTCCGGCAGGAGAACGCGCATGCTACCTTCAATCGCCCGATGCCGCCCGGCGATATATTTCCGAACCATCTCAGCGAGTTCGATTTTGAGGGGCAACTTCGCTCCTCGCCCAGCCTTTTCATTTTCCGCACGCAGTTCCAGATATGGCGGCGTCGTATCCAAGTGCACATCTCGCAGCATTATGCTGGCCAGTTCGCTTTTCCTGAGACCAGTAAACGCCGCCAGCCGATAGAACATCGCGTTCCGCCGCCCACGGGCCTCCAGAACGGCAATGAAATCAGGCCGACCCGCCAGCACGTCCTTGGCACATTCAACGGCAGTGTCGAGCGTCTCCATGGTCAGAGGAGCCTTGGTCCATGTCTTTCGGCCTTTGCGACGGTTGAGCGGCAATGGGAGCGTCTCCCGGCCGTATTCAGCCAACGGCCTTCGCTCAGTCACATACAGCAGTCGGGCCAGCTCATCGGCCGAAAGTGGTCGCCTCATACGCCGCCGGTCGGCAGCCTCGTTCGCCACGGGCAATTTCTCAAACGGATTGGACATCAGCCGGGAGTTCCGCACCGCCCAGTTGGCGAAGGACACCAACGCGATGCGGAACGCATTTCGGCTCCGGGCCGAACGTCCTGTTTCCATCTCCTGCAACAGCCATCGCTCCACAGGCCCCGATGCCAAATCACCAAGCCGGCAAAACCCACATGCTTCAAATAAAACCTCCAGATAACGCCGGGTGTTGCTGCGATGTGACTTCGACCTGCCGCAGGCCTCCATGTGCATGAGGTAATCGTCGATATGATGGACCAGCGGCGTATTGGCATGGCTTGCAACCTTCGATTCTTCGTGCGTGATAATTCCAGCCTTGATTTTCTCCACTCCGGCCAGGTGGTCGGATAGAACCTTCCGAGCCGCCTGCTCATCACGACAACCGGTCGATATCCTCCGCATTACACTATCAGCATCGCGGTATCGGGCGTACCAGATGTCCGAGACAAAATATATTCGCTTGCCGTCAGGAGCGAGCTCCGCCGTTTTGGGCCGACTGCGACCATCCACCCAGCGAGCAATTCTTTTACCCCGCCGGGTAACGACCTCGGCCCCAGTTGGCATGGGTACCGGGTACTTCTTTTTGAATATCGTTGCCATTATCCGATTCCTTTCCTTTCGGTTGGGGCCTATAGCCCTAACCCAGTCTGTCGTCCATGACACTGAGGCCAACTCGGCCATAGGGATCAGTGCACTTCGCGGCCAACCCAAGGGCACAAGGCAAGTCGTCCTCACGTTCATGGGAGAGATGGACCTCTCCCTGATCCCACGTCGTAGTCAGGCCGAGTTCAGGAAGTGGCTTGATAGGCAAACGCACCGCCTTCGCCACAAGCTTCCCAGTTGCGACAAGCCGTGGGGCATCGCAAGGAAGTCGCTGAACCTCTTCCTTCGCTCGTGTGTCTATAACCACCATCTGCGTCAAGCCCATGGCCTTGCAGTCCTCGAGCTATTGCTGGAGGTGCCGCTGGACAGCGTGGTCGCCACGGCTCTCAAACGTGACGCCGGAAGGGGCGTTTTGCCGAGGTGGCCGGGCCTGAAACGCCTGCAGTATAAGGACAGCAGAAAATTCCAGAAACACGCGACGATGATGGCCAAACGCATGAAGCTGCCAGCCCTGGTGTTCCTGGACAACATTCTCTTTATCGATAACCGTTAAGACTATCCAGATGCTCCGCTCGGCTTTGCGCCCGGTGAATTATTCCCACCGCTGTACAATGCGTCGGGTTCCATCAGGAACGCTTGCCTTGCCCTCTTTATCATTGCGTTTCCTTCAGTGCCTTGGGGGCAAAATGATTGCTTCAGAAAAACCGGACAGCGCAAAACAAACTGTGCCTAACGGCGCAACTGTTCCCGCTGGCATCAGTAGGAAAATCGGCCTGGAAGTACCTATTGAAGCCGGGCTAGGCGGTCTGTCACGATATTTGCAAGGTTATCGCGCAGTTTGGTGGTCAGCGTCGAGTCGCCTATCATCTTCGTGAATTCGTTACGCAGGCCGAGCAAATCGGCAAGCTTGCCTTCGGCATAGGCCGCGGCGATACCCACATGGTCAGCGAAGGCCAGGAAGTCAGTTCGCTCCAGTCGGTTTTGCCTGCCGTTGACGGTTAGAGCGAGTTCTCCGTCTTCCTCATGAATCACCAGCCTCGACGAGACGAGATCGTAGGCGGGGCTTATCGCAACGGTGCCCTCCTCGCTGGTCAGCAAGGAAAAGTTCTTCCGGTGAGCGTCGCCGTTGCCGATGGCGAAGTTAAATATGGTCATCTCGAATAGCCGCTGGAGTTCCAGCGGCGCGAAGCGGCAATGCTCTTTGATGACTTTGGCTATCTGCTCGTGGCTACCGGCGTATTTGTCGGGACCGCCGAGAATCTGGTGGATGTCCTCACAGGCTAACTTCCCGATGCGTCGGCCCTTCTTGAAGCGGTCGAACCGCTTCACCAGATACGCCGGCGATCCGTCTGCTAACTCCAGCAGCAGGCACGGGGCGGTGTTCAAGCCAAACCGCCGGCCCATCTGCATGCAGAGATATTCGTTCTGCGGCAGTTCGGGGAAGTCCTGCGTTTGCGGCTTGAGGATGAACTGTCCGTCCCTGGCGACGGGGAGCAATTTCTTGCCTTCCAGTCGCACGGAAAGTTTTGGCTGTACGCCGGAGATGCTGAGCTGGCCAGCCAACTTCCGGGCCTCAATGGATATCTCATCCAGCGAGATGGGGATTGTCGGCCTGATCGGCTTGCCGAACATTATTCGAAGAGTTCTGGCGTCGTAGTCAATCATCGCTATCAGATACCTCCCGCAGACTGACGGCTCCGATACAGTCGCCGCAGGTGTGCATCAGCAGGCCAAAGATATCACGCTCATCCACTTTGATGGTAGGTGAAACAATCCTCAGATACCATCCCTCGGGCACCAGGCCGGCGAAAAATGAGAACAACGTTTCCGACTCGAACGGTTCAGCCTGTAATGGCAGCGTCAGCGAGATAGGCTTGCCGTCGATCAGGTACGATTCGTCGTAGGCGAACCGGTAGCCGCCGTCGACGAGTTCGGTGAGCCGCCCCGCCAGGCGGTTGCTGTAAAACACGTCGGCCTGGCGGGTCATGATTTCGTCCTCGCGCCAAGCTCACAGCCGAACATCGCGAGCACCTGGTTGACCTTGTCCATCCGGGCCGTAGGTTTGCCCTGTTCCAGCTCACGCACAAATCGCAAGCCCACGCCTGCCCGCTCAGCCATCTCGGCCTGAGTCAGCCCGGCCGACTTCCGCATCTCAATAATTTCCTTGGCCAATTCCATGCTTGCTGTCCTATCGGGTATAATACCAGACTTCACTCCATTATAATCGGCTACTTTGCCCATCCAGTCAAGTTTATTTGTACCCTATCGGGTATAAAAAGCGAGCACAGGAGGATGTTGCTGGCTTCATTTTGCCTTTGGAAGGCTGTTTTATACCCTATCGGGACTATTCTTTTCAGGCATTCTTCATCTCGGCATAGTGGGATGGCGGCAGGCTGTGAGTTGACTTGGATTTCAAAGCGTTCCCAGCAGGTTGTGCTTACAGTGTCTGGCCGGGATGCCTTCGCGCCGGCAGACGTCCAAGAACGGCTTGACGATCTGGCTGTTGACAACGTCGGCTGGAAGACGCCAGGCTCCGCCACGGAAGATTAACCTCTGCGGAGCCGCGAGGAATTCATACGCCTGTCGCATGGCCCGCATCGTGTCGGACAAAGGTCGGCTGCGGGGCTGGACGATCTTGGCTGCCGAGTAAACCACGTAGTGAGCATTAACCTCTTTGGCGAATCGGACCATGTTGGCTAGGTCGTCCAAAGTCTGGGCTTCGGTAAGCCCGAAGTCCGCCAATGTCCTGATCGAACCTTCCCCAAACGGTGATCGCGGAAACAACGGATCAATCCGCAGCGCCAAGGGGATGCCGGCTGCCCGGATTGCGCGGATGCCCTCGATGCGATCCTGAACAGATGGCGCATTGTGCTCGTAGACTGCCCTGGCTTCATCACGCCAGAACGCCAGGCTCACTTCGATACAGAATCCGGGCTGGCCGGTTTGGGCAAACTCCTCCCGGCGCGGATGATCGGTCGGCAACTCGACCAGACTACTGAACAGATCGATGTAATTGCGGCTCACAGCCAGCATCGGGTTCTTGGTAAGGACAGTAACCGTCGTGAAGCGGTTGCGATGGGCAAGAACCTGCTCCAGGGCCAGTCTGGCGTGGCCAAAATTTACTTCAAGCGGTTGAAACGGGTCGGTGCTGTTCGACAGGTGCAGCGGGGCCGGCGGGACGTCGAACCGTTCCAGGTCTTCGAGGTCCTTTTGGAGTAAGCGGGGAAAGTTTTCCTTCGGCTGGGCATCCATGCTCGCATAGCCGGACACGTAGCAGTATTCGCACTGGTGCTCACAACCGGTGTAAACGTTAATGCAGTACCGATGGCCGGAAGGAAACTCACGCTGATCAGCAAACGGGCAGTACCACTTGATCACCCTTGGCCGGATTGGTCCCAAGGTCGGCTTGCTCGACCCGTGCGGCAGGAAGTACCACGCCAGCGCAGCCTGCTCTGCCGGTGCTCGACCATCCCAAACCGGCCTGTACTTCGGATCGACCCGTCGGGCTATGGCCAGCCCTTCTTCGATGCCGGTACCGAACAGGTTCATGCCACTGACTGCCATGCCACAAAGCCTAACAAATCACGAACTGGCACGCAATGGGCCATGTAGAGAAGGCATGCTTCCAGTGTCATTTGCGGACGAAAACAAAAAAGGGGCTTATTTTCGTTTTTAGCCAATTTCGCTAATAACGCCAGCCCTTATTTTCGCTGGCGGAGACATGAACGTTTGACGATGATGATTATCCTCCCCGTCCATCGGCACGGCTCGCGTGTCAATCTTTCCCAACATCAGCCTTTCCACTGCCCGCTGGCAACCCATGTTTGCGCGAATTTTTCCCCGGCGGCGATGGCTTGGGCGAGAGGCAGCAGGAAGTGACGCAGGACATTAACAACCTCAGCGAAATTGGCCGGTGGGTCGGTGAGTTTGCCCGGTTTGACGGGCCAGATTTTTCAGCCGTTGCTGAACGGAGTGTGCGATATTCTTCAGTTCTCTGGTCACAGCATTGCCTCGATGTAGGGGCGAATAACGGTGAACGCCCGGCACTGCCGGGAAATCGTAACGATCTCGTCAACGCTGGTAAGTCGTCGCCGAAGCACATCACGCGCCGCTTCAATAGCAACATCAAGGCCGATTTTGTTGCGAAAGCGGAAGCAGTCCACAACCGTTCTAGCGATGCTATAGACACGAATCGTCCTACCTGCGATATCGTGCTGCTCCACGGCCAGCGAGTGCAGACGAGGCGTTGCATAGATGATACGAAGTGGTGGCCAGTCGATCTTCGGTGGTTTGCGTTTGACGGGGATTGCCAGCCAGACTTCGTGCGGAAGTTCCGTCCCGATGCCGTGGAAACTAAGGGCACTCAGCAGGCACACCACGCCATGCGGTACTCTCGCACAGACTTCGATCAGGTCCTCGTGCTCCGATAGTTCGGCATCGGCCAGTCGGTAGAGTCCTCGTCCGGCGCGAACCAGAAGCCCCTTACCGCAGAGACGGCGTAGGTATTCGGGATGAATCCCCGCCTGCTTGGCTTCCCGTGGGCTTATCGAACCTCGCATTCGAGTAAGTTCCAGGAGCCTCGCCTGATTATCGGTCTTATTGGCCACCTGTGTATTTCTATCGGTAATTCTCGCTATCTACCGTAGATATTACACATGTCCGCCTGTGTTGTCAAGACGGTATTTCGCTCCTTATACCGTCATTTATACACACTTGAACCTAGGATGAATAGAATCCGCGTTACCTGTGCGTAATCGGTGCAGATTTTATTTAATGCGGACGCGGCAGGCATGCAACGTGGGATATAACGGGAATTCCAGTCCTTCGATCCCCGTTTTGGTCACCTGGTGGTGTGGTGGGTGGCGTAAGCGTCTATAAGGCAAACGGATAGAACGGCGGCGTTTTTGACTGGGGGGCAAGAGGTCGCGGGTTCACGCCGAAGGCGCCACGGAGCGAACGCAGTGAGTGTAGTGCAATCCCGCCTGCCTGCCGTAGCCATGGCGAAGGCGGACCGCGGCGATTTTCCTCCAAAAAAAAACAGGGGTTTTTCTAACGTAATAACGTGCCTCTTCACGATACTGAAAAGAACTTTACGTCGTCTTCGTTGTGCCTCCGGTAACAGTCCTCGTTCACCAGTACGGAAGCGTCCGTACATCCGGCCAGGTTTTTGTATTTCAACCCCTTTTCAAATTCTTTTACAAATGCATCCAGGAATCTTCTCAAGTTAAATGTTCCTGAATTATCGAGTATCTCCGGAATCAGGCTCTCGAGTTCCTTGAAATCTTCCATTACCGCAGGAAGGTCGTCATCTTTGAAAGAGAAGAAATATAACGGGTTCTCCACTTTGTCCATTATCTTTGCAAAGAGCGCTACAGCGCGGGATGTCTGGCTATGTTTTCTTCTGAAGGTCTTTATTGTGTATAGTTCGCCGAACTGCTCGAAAGTGAGATCGGGATCCCACGAGAACTCGGACATTGCCGCATAGGCGATTTCCACCTCTTTGTTCCAGTAGGTCATGTTCACGAGTCCGGCTTTGTGCTTTCTTGCAGCCTTGATCAGCTTAGGTAAATGTCCCACGCCACCGAATTTACCCATAACCCAGGCATCATCCATGAAGTCCCAATGTTCTTTCCGCCGACCTGCAAAGCCGCTTAGGTATCTGGGATACCGGCAGCACCAGTAGTAGATGCCGACATTGTCGTAACCCTGTCGCTCCACATGCTTCCACAGGAAACCGTACTCCGGCCTGTCTACCACGATGATTTCCAGGCCCGGCTTGCGAGACATGGCCGCCTGATAAATGACGTTGAATGTCTCGGCCAGGAGCCTCTGGATATTCTTCATGCCCTGACACTTTGAGCATTCACATACGCGATGTGGTCCCCTGTCGTGCCTGTCGACGCCCTCGGCGCCGCCGATAACCAGTCCGTCAATCTCCGGATACATCGAAACCATCTCATCAACATAGTCTTTCCAGAATTCTCTCGTCCTGGGATGAGACAGGCAGGAAAAGTAGTTGCCGAGAAGATATTGAACGTCATGCTCGCCCTTCTTGTCGCCGTAGCCGGATACGAATTCGGGCACATTCGCCGGATCACAATTAGGGGCTATTGTTTCCGGATAGACAATCAACGGCAGCGCATTGACCGGAAAGTGAAACCCGAAAAGATAAACCTTGATGTTTTTAGTGTGAGCGTG
>DAOWOP010000252.1 GCA_030642005.1 Planctomycetales bacterium | reverse complement strand
TTTGCGCCCCAGATTTGAGGTTCTTCGGCCTGCCGGGCCGGGAGAATGTAAAACAGGTAATAGCACTCGGTCAGCAGCGCCCTGACGGACTGCACGAGCCGCTCATTGTGCCCCGCCTCGGCCATGGCCTCGTGGAACTTGCGGTCAAGGTCCGCGGCGACTGACCAGTCGTACTTGTCCATGTCGGCGCCGTTGGCCTCCATCCGGTCGCAGATCGCTTCGATGCGGGCCAGGTCAGACTCGGTCGCCGAACGGGCTGCCGCCTTGAATGCGCCGCTTTCGAGGATTTCGCGGAACTCGTAGAGTTGTTGAATCTCCGCCGGCGAGTAGCGCCTCATCCGCACCCCCTGATGTTTCCTGCCGCTGATAAGTATTCCCCGCGCCACCATCTTGGCCAGCGCCTCACGAACAGGGATTCGGCTGACGCCCAGTTCCCCAGCCAGGTTACGTTCCACCAGCCGGGCGCCCGGAGCGACATCGCCGGAAAAGACCCTCCGCATAATGTTGTCGTAAACGGACGTATTTTCTGCTGCTACGCTGTCCATACCCTCACCTTTTCCTCCTGCTCGGAAAGGCCCAACCGATGCATCAACTGGATGGTATACCAATTATAGCATGGTATACCATTTTGTCAATAGGTATTTCGCCTGAAATTGAAGAATTTAAAGTACTCAAACTGACCGATTTTTTCGCCCTAACCCGGATATTGCCCTTCGGGGCACCTCCGGCGTCACCACAGAGGTCACAGAGATCGCAGAGGTGTTTATTACAAAAGAACTTACGACCGATTTTGGCGATTTTGTAAAACAACACTCTGTTTTTTCAGATTATGGTGGCCTAGACACAATCGCTTGGACAGGAGATTGTAACCTTTGAAATAACAAGGAGATATGTTTTTAGAATCTCTGCGAACTTTGTGTTCTCTGTGGTTAATGAAAAATGCGGGCTAACGGGCTGAACTGACAGAGGTTACGACTGAAATCGATCAGTTTGAGTTTGTAGGCTGGGACGGAGCCCGCCGAAGGCGGATAAACTCCGCGGAGTCCCACCTTTTCTCTAATCCCAAGTCCCTAATCCCTGGTCCCTCATTTTACGGTATTTACGAGTTCGCCGATGTCGTCGATTTTGCAGGTAATCGTATCGCCGGGGCGGAGGAAGACCTGCGGCGAGCGGGCTGCGCCCACACCGCCCGGTGTGCCGGTCAGTATGACCGTCCCGGGCAGCAGCGTCAGGTCGGCCGAGATGAATTCGATTAATTGCGGCACGGAGAAGATCAGGTCCGCAGTGGAGGCATCCTGCATTACCTGTCCGTTGAGCGTGGTTGTCAGGTGCAGGTCGGACGGGTCAACGTCGGTTGCGATGCAGGGTCCGAGCGGGCAGAAGGTGTCGAAACTCTTGGCCCGCACCCACTGGCTGACACGTTTCTGCCAGTCGCGGGCGGAGACGTCGTTGGCGACGGTGTAGCCGAGGATAAACTCACCGGCAGCGGCGGCGGGGACATCCCGGCAGGTCCGGCCTATGACGACGGCAAGTTCGGCCTCGTAGTCCACGTGGTCGGGTCCGACGGCCGGCAGAAGAATCTCCGAACCCGCCCCGATCACGGAAGTCGTCGCCTTGGCGAAGATGATCGGGTATTCCGGGACGGCGGCGTTACATTCTTCGATGTGGGACCGGTAGTTTCCCGCCAGTGCGAATATGTTCGGCGGCGCGACCGGCGCGAGCATTTTCGTCGCTCGAATGGGCTTGTCGGTTACGGAGTATTCGCCGAAAATGTCGCCTTCGATGCGGCGGAAAGTTCCGTCGTCGGCCTCGGCTGCGTAAGTAATCCGCGAATCTTCATCGAGTAATCGGTATAATTTCATGGTGTGTATCATAGCCGCGAACACCGCGAATAAAACAGAAATGTGAATGGGAAAACGCAGAAAAAGGAGATTTCGCGGCAGATTACCTTATAATCTTCCTTCTGTTTATCCGTATAGTTCACGGCCAGTCTGCGATGGTAGGAGATGAGAGTTTATGAAGCGAGTTTGCAGTCCGGCATACGGTGTTACGGTCCGGCTTCGGATACCGAAGCATCCGGGTATGTTCGCTGACGTTGCCTCGGCCATCGGCGATGTCGGCGGGGACGTCGGGGACGTTACAATTGTCGATGAGACAGGAGAATATGTGGTCCGCGACGTTGACATCAGCGCGCGGGACGTCGCACACCAGCGGGAAATCGTCTCTGCGCTCCAGGCCGTCGAAAACGTCGAAGTCCTGGCCGTCGAAGACATGACCTTCGCCTGCCATGAGGGCGGCAAGATGGAAATTGCCGGGCGGTATCCGCTGCGGGATTCGGACGACCTTTCCCGTCTTTACACGCCGGGCGTTGCGCGGGTTTGCCGGGCCGTTCACGAGGACTCGCAGCGCGGATACCGGCTGACGATAAGGTGTAACACCGTGGCGGTGGTTACCGACGGCAGCGCCATTCTTGGCCTGGGCGACCTGGGGCCGCTGGCGGCGCTGCCGGTAATGGAAGGCAAGGCGCTGCTCTTCAAACAGTTCGGCGGCGTGGACGCCGTCCCGATATGCCTGGACGCTCACGAGCCGGATGAAATCGTTGCAATCGTCAAGGCAATCGCGCCGACCTTCGGCGGGATTAATCTGGAGGACATCTCCGCCCCGCGATGCTTCGAGATCGAGCAGCGATTGCGGGATGAACTCGACATCCCGGTCTTCCACGACGACCAGCACGGCACAGCCATCGTCGTCCTGGCGGCGCTGACAAACGCTCTGAAGATCGTCAATAAGGACATGGCGTCGCTGAAGATCGTTTTCGGCGGAGCCGGTGCAGCCGGCGTGGCGTGCACCCGCCTGCTCATAGCTGCCGGCGTGGGGAATATCATCGGCTGCGACCGCGCCGGGGCGATCTATAAGGGCAGGGGCGAACACATGAACCCCGCCAAGCAGCAGTATGCCGAATACACCAACCCGGACGGGTTGAAAGGATCGCTTTCGGACGTAATCGCCGGTGCGGACGTTTTTATCGGTGTCTCAGGCCCCGGAACGCTGGGCGTTGATGACGTCAAGAGTATGGCCGACAACGCGATCGTCTTTGCAATGTCGAATCCTGACCCGGAAATCCAGCC
Source organism: Planctomycetales bacterium (assembly GCA_030642005.1). Taxonomy (GTDB): domain Bacteria; phylum Planctomycetota; class Phycisphaerae; order SM23-33; family SM23-33; genus JAUWNJ01. Next base: position 144 of record DAOWOP010000252.1, on the reverse strand, counting down.
GGCCGACGCTCTGCCTCACGCAGCCGTGATGGCGACCGGGCGGAGCGATTATCCCAATCAGATTAACAACGTCCTGGCCTTCCCCGGCGTCTTTCGCGGCGCGCTGGACTGCCGGGCGTCGAGCATCACCGAGGGCATGAAGAT
>DAOWOP010000073.1 GCA_030642005.1 Planctomycetales bacterium | reverse complement strand
CCTTCTCGCGCCCGCTGGAGCAGTGTGGTCATCGCTTGATTCCCCCGATCAGAGGTTCGGCGTTCTCGGAACCTATCTGCCGCTTTTGCTCTTCTGATATATCCGCGTACAGGAGGTACATGCCCGCGGCCATGGGTTCGCTGTCGGGAAAGCCGGAACCGAAAAGCAGCCGACCGGCACCGACCCGTTCGACGAACTGCTCGATGCCGTTGTACACACGATAGTTGTTGCCGATGGACAGGTAAATGTTGGCAAATCGCTCCAGCAGCGGCAGCAGGATACGCTGGTCGGTGTAGCCGGCCTCTGCCAGTATTATCGGAAGATCACCGAATCGTCTGGCCAGGTCCGCAACCTCCTTCGACGACAGTGCGCCACCACAGACGTAGGTGGGCATGCGGCGGTCGGAAAGGACCCCAAAGAGCCGGTCGCTGATCCACTCGGCCACAAACCAGCAATCCGTATTTACCCGGATCCACACCGCGCCGGCGCCGTGGGCGAGGGCGTCATCAACCTGCTCGGCCTCGCTGGGAAAGTCGCCCGCGGTGTTCGGCACGACCACCGGGCAGGGCACAAGGTTCGGGTGCTCCGAACACGCTTCGTAGAGTTTCGCGTTCGAGAATACCACGTCTGTCTCAAAATCCGTCGGCGCGACCCGGACCAGGGCTTGGCCGATGTCGAATCGCTCCATCATCGCCAGAAGACTATCAACTGTAACTTCGCCCCGTTCACCGGGGCGAGCACCGATGATGCCGACCTGGATGTCAAAAAGATCAATGGCCATGTTTCCTGCTCACTGCAAAACTTTTCTCTCGCGGCGCCCACATACTATATTCACTCCCAGCCGACTTTACAGTATTTTTTCTGCATGGCAACCATTTTTTGACAGCCGCAGCGGGGAATCGAGCCGTAGGCTGGGACGGAACGCAACGGAATCCAGGCGATTTGCCAAGGGAATTTGCCGGGACTCCGCTGCGCCACACCTCAAGTTGATTGTTATAGACTACTACAGCAGTTTTTCCGCGCCGGCGAAGACTTCTTCGACGTTGACGACAGCGGCGGCCACGCCCGGCCGATCGCCGTTCCAGGCCTTCATGTCGTCGAATATCTCGCCGTCGGTAAGATAGTCGATGGCGCCTTTGACCTGGTAGGCCTTGCCTTCGTTGGTGATGAAGAGCAACGCCCCTTTGCTTCCGCCCTGGATGTTCGCGCGGGTCTTGTTGAAGAAGTTGTCGGCGACGACCAGTTTGTCTTCGCTGAATTTCTTCACGCAGGTGGCGTAGATCGCGTTCGTCGCTCCGGCCGTATCAACGGTAGCCAGAACCACAGGCCCCTCACGATCGTCCCACGCCTTACTTACAACTTGCGGTAATGCAGCCATTTAAACATCTCCTTCGATCATTTTTGTTAAGTCCGTTTCTTCCTAATCCCAAGTCCCTAATCCCTAAACCCTACTCTTATTGGTGTATTTCGACAACATCTTTATCGTGAAGGATTTCGCTTCGGTGCGTGCGTTGTCCATCGAAGCGTCCTTCGCCCCAGATGCGTGCGAATTTCATTTTTTCCGGCAGGTCGCGGTGGATTTCGACGGCAAGGTCGTTGATAGTCGAACCTGTCGCAAGCGTGTAAGGTTTATCCTTATCGACCGGCTTTCCCGGCTGCTTGGTATAGACGCGGATGACGGCCAGCAGTTCCCACAATTTCCGCCCCAGGGCGTCCAGCCCATCTCCGGTGGCGGCGCTTACGGGCATGATGTCCAGGCCGCCGGAGTAAAGTTCACGCAGCGCATCGACATCACCGGCAGAGACCAGGTCAACCTTGTTGGCCACCAGCAAGGCGCTTCGCAGGCGATGATTTTCCGGATCGAGTTGGTTGCACCGCAGGTGCGACAGTTCCAGCCCGCGGTCTGACAGGACGGAAAAGGCCATGTCGATCTGCTCCAGCGGTTCAGACGAAACGTCTATCACGACGGCGATTACATCGGCGAAGTTAATCGTCCCCATCAGCCCGGCCACGACGTGCTCGGACGTTATCGGCGGGGTATCGACCAGTTGTATCTGCACATCTTCGTAAGGCCACATGCCGGGCGTCGGCAGGGCCGTTGAGTAGGGGTATTCGGCGACCTTGACCGGGGCGTTGGTCGTCGTTGCGACGACACTGCTCTTGCCGGTGTTCGGCGGGCCTACGAGCACTACCTGCCCCGCCCCGCTCTTGGGAACATGGAACTGGTCGAAGCCCTTGCTGGAACCCTTTTTGACAATGGCCTTGCGCATCTGGCTGATGCGGCGTTTGATGTCCGCCTGCATGTGATCGGTTCCCTTGTGCTTGGGAATGGTGCGGAGCATCTCGCGCAGGGCGTCCAGTTTTTCGGCATCATCGCCGGCTTCGCGGAAGCGGCGATCGGCCTTTTCATATTCAGGTGTCAGGTTCGCAGGCACGGCGGATATTGTAACCGGAATACCGGAATACCGGAATACCGAAAGACCGAGGTCGTCCGACAATTAAGTTTTCGTGACCAGATGCTTTTACAGGGGCTTACATATAATGACCAATGACTAATTTCTAATGACCAAGGAATGACCAATGACTAATGTCTAAAATTATCCTGCCGCCGCCATCGCCGAGTGCCCGACATCCCGTCGATATGTTTTAGTCATTAGGTATTAGACATTATTTAGACATTGGTCATTGGTCATTAGGCATTATGGCCCGCCGGTCTGTACTCGGATAATTATCGGACAGCCTTGAAAGCCCCCCCTGCGGTTACGGTTCCTGCTTGAACGGCGCGGGTCCCGATGCGATAATTGATTTTTCCGGCAAAGGACATCGAGTTCGGATAGACTTACATCTGTCCGCCCCGGCACACCATTAAGTGGAGATAACGAAAGTGTCATTACCGTCATGTATAATAGACTCGCACCAGCACGTTTTCTGGCACGGCAGGGACGACGCCGCCCTCATCGCCAACCTTGACGAACACGGCATCGACAAAGCGGTCCTGCTGACGTGGTGTATCCACCCGACCGAAGGCGATACGGGCTTTGACGAGGCCCTCAATCCGATCCACACCGTCTCGGGCAGGGGCAACCATCCCGGTCTGCCGCTGTTCGACATTATCCGGGCGACGAGGCGCTATCCCGACCGCTTCATAGTGGGCTACGCCCCGCATCCTCTTGAACCGAACGCCGCCAAGTGGCTGGAAGCAGCCATCCAGATGTATGACGTCCGCGCCTTCGGGGAGTGGAAATGCCGCCTGATGCTGGACGATCCGCGCTGTATCGAACTGTTTCGCCTCGCGGGCAGGCGGAACCTTCCGGCAATCATCCACCTCGACGTGCCGTATCTGTCGAATGCCAAGACGGGCAAGGTGGAGTATTTCCCGGAATGGTACGGCGGGACGGTCGAGAACCTCGAACGGGCCATGCAGGCCTGTCCGGATACGATATTTGCCGGGCACGGGCCCGGATTCTGGCGTGAAATCAGCGCCGACGCCGATACGGCGCCCGATCTGTACCCCGAAGGGCCTGTAGTCGATGGCGGACGACTTATCAGGCTGATGGAGGACTATCAACAACTCTACGCCGACCTGTCCGCTGGTTCCGCGCTTGCTGCACTTAAACGCGATCAGGACATCAGCAGGGAATTCCTTCTGAAGTATCACCGGCGCATCCTGTTCGGGCGGGACTGCTACGAGGGCGGCCTGCACGAGTTCCTCCAGTCGTTGTCCCTGCCGGACGAGGCCGCCGAAAACATCTATCATCGAAACGCCGAACGTCTGTTCGGGATCGAATCATAGGAATCAGTGGTACACTATCCGGTTAATAATAATGGGTGCCATGTTCTCACCCGAAGCGCAGAGGCCTCCAAATCGCTATTAATCGCGATTTGAAGCCTCGCAACGAAGGGTGTGAACATGCCTACCCGCTTCGCGTGAAGGCATGGCACCCATCAGAATATGACTACCGCACGAGACAAACCCGTAATCGGCCTGCTTGGCGGCATAGGGTCGGGCAAATCGACCGTCGCAGCCGAATTGGCTGCGCTTGGCTGTGGATGCGTCGATGCCGACACCATCGGGCACGAACTCCTGAAAGACCCGCAGGTCAAGGCCGAACTGGCCGAACGCTGGGGACAAGGCATTTTCGATGAAGCCGGAAATGTTAACCGAAAAGCCCTGGCCGAGGCTGCCTTTGCATCCCGGCAGGAAACTGATGCCCTCAATATCATAATGCACCCGCGAATCCGCCGGCGAATGGTCGATCAAATCGACGCCTTCGGCGCTGACCCGTCGGCACGCGCGGTCGTTATAGACGCCGCCCTCCTGCTGGAAACCGACTGGCACGAACTTTGCGATGTCTTCATATTCATCTCGACGCCGGAGGATCTGCGGGCCGAACGAGTCAGGCAGGTAAGGGGCTGGGACAGCCGAACATTGAAGAGGCGAGAAAATTTACAAATTCCTCTGGACATTAAGGCCGACAAGGCCGACTATACCGTTAACAACAGCCTCAGTGAATCATCCTTACGTGAGCAGATCCGCTTGGTCTTTCATCGGATAATCCAAGGGAAATAGGCGTTGCTCCCTGTTTCACCAAGTGGATTGCAGTAAAAACTGCATAGTATTTGAAAGAGACGAACGAAAGCCGGGGATACGCAGGTCATATAGCAGAAAAAGCCTGCCGTAGCCGTGGCGAAGGCAGGTAACCCCGCTATTTCCCTTCGGCAAAGGCTGGGCCTTATCATCCGACAGAACACTGTTCAAACATTATTACAAGCCACTTAGGAAGAGGAATCATGGCAAAGGAATCGACAAAGACAACCACAACGAAAAAGACAACCAGGGCAAAGAAGCCTGCGGCAAAAAAAGCCCCGCCTGAAGAGCAGGTCGAACACGTCTCCGTAACCACCGAAACGCTCGACGAGGAACTGCACGCCAAGTACGAAAAGGTCAAGAGCGGCGAACTGCACATCACAGACCTCCAGAAAATGACGGTAACTGAACTCCATGAGATAGCCAAGACAGAAGGACTGGCTGACTATACAGGCCTGAAGAAGCAGGACCTGGTATTCAACATCCTCAGGGTTCGGATTCAGAAGGACGGGCTGATGTACGGCGAAGGCGTGCTGGAAATCCTGCCCGACGGGTTCGGCTTCCTCCGCAGCACGGATTACAACTACCTGCCAAGCCCAGACGACATCTACGTCTCGCCAAGCCAGATTCGTCGCTTCGGGCTGAAACAGGGCAACGTCGTCGCCGGACAGATCCGCCCGCCGAAAGAGTCCGAACGATACTTCGCACTGTTGCGAGTCGAGGCGGTTAACTTCGAAGCGCCCGATAAACTCGCTGAGAAAATCAGCTTTGAAGACCTCACGCCATACCACCCGGAAAAACGAATGTTCCTGGAGACGACCCCCGAAGAGATTAACATGCGCGTAGTCAATCTTGTTACGCCGATAGGCTTCGGACAGCGAATGCTTATCGTCGCCCCGCCGAGAACGGGAAAGACCATCCTGCTCCAGAAGATCGCAAACTCTATCTCGGCCAATCATCCCGACGCATACGTGATTATCCTGCTGATAGACGAGCGGCCTGAGGAAGTTACCGAGATGCAGCGGGCAACCACGGCCGAGGTGATTTCATCGACCTTCGACGAACCGGCGTCGCGGCACCTCCAGATCGCCGAAATGGTCGGCGAAAAGGCGCGGCGAATGGTCGAGTTCGGAAAGGACGTCGTGATCCTGCTGGACTCCATCACGCGCCTGGCGCGGGCCTACAACACCGAGATTCCGCATTCGGGCAAAATCCTCACCGGCGGCGTGGACGCAAACGCTCTCCAGAAGCCCAAGCGCTTCTTCGGTGCAGCCAGGAAAGTCGAGGAAGGCGGCTCACTGACGGTTATCGGCACCGCCCTTGTCGAGACCGGTTCCAGGATGGACGAAGTGATCTTCGAAGAGTTCAAGGGCACCGGCAACAGCGAACTGCACCTCGACCGCCGCCTGGTGGACCGGCGCATCTGGCCCGCAATCGACATCTCACGCTCCGGCACGAGAAAGGAAGAACTACTCATGGACCCGCAGGAACTGAAACTCGTCTATCGCCTCCGCAAGGTCCTCGCCGACATGAACCCCGTCGAGGCGATGGAGCTGCTGATAAACCGCCTCGGCAAGTTCACCACCAACGCCGAGTTCCTCATGTCAATGAAGATCGATTGACGATAACAACAGAAAGACCTACGATAAGGGCGACGTGGCCGGTGGGGTCCGCCGCCCTTTTTCAAGGGGATAAACCATGATAACGTCAATGCACGTCGAAAACTTCAAGTGCTTCAAAGACTTCGACATCGAACTGGGCAAATTCAACGTCCTCGTAGGCCCAAACGACAGCGGAAAAACAGCACTTTTGCAGGCAATTCAAATAGTCGGATCTATGCCCCCTAAAGAGAGCACTTCGTCGTCTGTTCTGAGTGAGGGGCTTGGAGTAGTATTGGGATCGGAATGCATATGGCGACAGCAGGATGCCGAGATACAAATAACGGCCAACGCAGAGCCGAAACGTGGCGGCGGTCAAATCTTTGAAGTTACGTCGAAAAATGGGGTAAGATTCCAATCTGACGTTGTTGGGCAACCACATGATTCGCAACATCTCCCTCCGAATTGGAAGTTGGAGATGTTTTCCAAATGCATCGGAAAAGCAAGTTATTACCGATTTAATCCTTCTGAACTGAAACACCCAAGTCCTGTGAAAGCAGCTATGAAAGACACAGGTTTGGGGTTTCCCTCATTTCTTGATGTCATACAGAGTAAAATGGGGTGGTCTGTTTTCGGCCAACTAGAAACCGAATTTTGCAGAAGATTCCCTTATTATAAGGGAATTGGAAGAGACATAATAGAAGTAACCTATTCAGATTTTGGTTCTAATACCTTTGAGAAAAAAGACAGTTTTGTTTTAGGGTTTAAAACTACACATGGGAAAACGCTCCCGGCCAATGCTGTTTCGGATGGAGTGATGCTTTCTTTGGTATTCTTGTCGTTGAACTACGCGCCTGACCCCCCAAAGATACTCCTGATCGAAGAACCGGAAAATGGCGTTCATCATGCGAGTTTGAAGGAAATCGTTTCCACGCTGAAGGATTTGAGCGATAAAAAAGACGTGCAGGTGATTCTTACGACCCACTCGCCGTATCTGCTGGACCTTGTTGAGCCGGAAGATGTAAGAGTCTTTCAGAAAGACGAGAAAACCGGCGCTGTCAACGCCGTCAGGCTTTCAGATTATCCCGAGGTGGAAGATTTGAAGGAGCACTTCATGACGGGCGAAATCTGGACGACCTTCAAGGAATCCGAAATCGTTACCAAGGTGCGCGGGGGGCAAGGCTGAAATGCGCATCATGGTCTTTGGAGATGGCCCCAACGAACTGGGAAAACCAGAATTATGGGGGAAATGGCTCCCTGTCGATGATCTGGGCGCCTTGCCGCGAATTGTCGATCGCCTGCTGAAAAATCCTGAAGATGTGGAATACGCCGCAGAAAAATTCAAGAAGAACATTCCACACACAGCAATCAAGATTGATGACATTCCAAAAAATGCCAATATCCCTACACGGATAAAGCACAAGTCCGCAAGAAAGGTCCAAAACGCCATTCTGCTGGCGAAAGCCAGAGGTTGCCGGGCCGTAGTCATCCTCATCGACCGCGACACGGAACCGGACAGCGAAAGGATTATCCTTCTCAAGAAAGGAAGAGACTCGCTTGCAACATATGTTGGCTATCCTGCTTGCGCTGTCGGTTGTGCCGTTGAGACTTTCGACGCCTGGATGATTGCTGACGGTAAAGCGATAAAACAGGCCGGCGGTGCAGGCAACCATAAAAACCCGGAATCCCTGGATGGAAAAGAGGGCACAGGAAAGCATCCCAAAGATATTGCAGCAAATATATTCGACGGTAAGCGAAACCTGTCAAAGAAATACGCCGTCGTCGCAGAAAACACGGACTTGCTTTCTCTTGAAAAGGCCTGCCCAAAGGGCTTTAAACCCTTTGCCAACGAAGTTCGCGAGAAAATCCTACCCGCCATTTCCAATTGAGAGGCATTTCGCTGCGAGGTGCAAAGTTGAAATACAAAGCCGTTTTGTTTGATCTCGACGGGACGCTGCTGGATACGATTGACGACCTTGCCGACTCGATGAACGCCGCCCTTGCCGCCAACGGCCTGCCCACCAGGCCTGACGTTGAGGAGCACAAGTATTTCGTCGGCGACGGTGTGCGAAATTACGTCCTTCGCGCCCTGCCGGAAGATAAACGCGACGACGAGGACCTGATAACTCGCGTAACGGTCGATTACCGATCAGCCTTCGCCGTCGGCTGGCGGAACAAGACTCACTCCTACGACGGTGTAACGGAGATGCTTAATGCACTGGCCGCTCGCGGTTTAGCGTTATCCGTCCTGTCGAACAAGCCCGACGACACCACACGCGAAACGGTCGCGCACTTTCTCGCCAATGTGCCGTTTGAGATCGTCCTCGGGGCAACGGACGAAGCGCCAGGTAAGCCCGACCCGACAACCGCTCTGGCAATCGCCGAAGAAATGGGTATCGCTCCGGCCGAGTTCGCCTACCTCGGCGATACAAATACTGACATGCAGACCGCCGTCGCCGCCGGGATGCACCCCATCGGGGCGCTCTGGGGCTTCCGCCCTGCCGAGGAACTCACCGCAAACGGCGCGAAAACCCTCATCAACCACCCCATGGAACTGCTGAATTTCCTTTAACTACGTCCAGCCCGCTGGAAAAACCACCGATCAATGTCTATAATGATGCGTGAAAGGACGAACGAAATGGTCGTCAAAGACATTGCCAAAAACGTTATTGATTCGCTCCCCGATCAGGCAAGCATGGACGATATTATCCATGCTCTGTACATCAACGCCAAGTTCGAGCACGGCGAGCGGGAGATTCGCCAAGGTCAAGGCGTCCCGCACGAGCAGGTCAAGCAGAGGCTGCAAAAATGGGTCAAGTAATATGGTCTCCTTCTGCGCTGAACGATGTTGACGCTATTGCAGAATACATTGCCCGTGATTCTGTGGACCAGGCCGCACTTTTTGCGACGAGACTGATTGAAGCAACAGATCGCCTGATCGATTTCCCACAATCAGGCCGGGTTGTTCCGGAAATCGCAAATCCATCCTGCCGTGAAATCTTCATAGGTCCCTACCGAATTATGTACCGACTCGAAAACGATGGTGTCTGGATTACCGGTATCGTACACGGAGCGCGAAACTGGAATCCTGAATGAGGCGCACGGTTAGGCCGATTTTCCCAATTCACCAAGTTCCCTCAACCGGCCTGATAGTTTTCGAATGAGCCGTTCACGACGGCCAAGCATTACAGGCGAAATCAACTCCAAACTTAAAAAGAAGAAGAGAAAACATTGCAATATAAAAGATACTATTAGTCGCGCCAGTAAAAAACGCAGGATATGGGCGGACCACAAATCAACCTTGTCCATACTATCGAATTCCTCATGGGAAATAAGGAGGCCTTCAGGCAACGAAATGTTACAATCAGAAGCCTTGGTGTGAATAATCCAACCTGCATAAACGATGCTTCCCAACATGAGGATAAGGAGGACACCAATAGCCACAAAGCCGAACTTTCTTTGCCAGGTTATTCGTTCAACGCGTTGAAGTAACTTCGTCTCTTTTGGTGAGAGTTGCATGATAAACCCCTATCTTTTCGTTCGGTCATTATCTGACTACTTTTCGATCCCTTGCATCCCTGCTATTTCTTGTCCGACGTTCGGAGATTTTCAATCTCGACCGGTTCGACGGCCTCGGCCAGGTCGAATCCGAAGATGCGCGAGAAGAAGTATAACTCACCTTCCAATGCGCGGGTGATGTTGCCGGCCTGGCGAAAGCCGTGCTGCTCGCCGGCAAATTCCATATAAGCGACCGGCACGCCCTTTTCCCGCAGGGCATCGACCATCATCTTCGCCTGGTTCGGCGGGACGATCTTGTCCTCATCGCCCTGGAAAAATATCACCGGACAGTTAAACCCCTCAAGATGATGTATCGCCGACCGCTCGACGTACAAATCTCGCCTCTGGGGGTACGGGCCGATCAGGCCGTCGAGATAACGCGACTCGAACTTGTGCGTCTCGACGGCCAGGGCTTCGCAGTCGCTGACGCCGTAGTGGCTTGCGCCGGCGGCGAAGGTGTCGCGGAACGCCAGGGCCGCCAGCGTCGTGTATCCGCCGGCGCTCCCGCCGGTAATGGCCATTCGATCGGCATCCACCAAGCCCCGCTCGGCCAGGTACTTCGCACCGCCGCAGCAGTCATCGACATCGACGATGCCCCACTGTCCGTTCAGACGTTGGCGATACTTCCTTCCGTAACCGGTGCTGCCGCCATAATTTACATCCAGCACCGCGATGCCGCGACTGGTGTAATACTGAATCGGCAGTTTCAGCGACGCCGATGCAGCCGACGTCGGCCCGCCGTGAACCATCACCACCAGCGGCGGTTTTTCGCCGGACGGTGCGACATAATCTTTATTCCGTGGAGGATAGAAAAGCCCGTGTGCCGTCAGTCCGCCCTTGGTCGGAAACTCGACAGCCTCCACCGTCGAAATATAACCGGCATCGAACTCCAACTCGCTTGACCGTTGCAACTCCTCCATCTCGCCCGTTTCTAAATCCATCAGGACAACCGCCGTCGCCTTGTCGGACGAGCCGCCGATGAACGCCACTTTTCCATTCGACACCTGTAGAGATGAAATTGAGTTGTAAGGCGTCTCGATTGTCTCCAACTTGCCCGTATCGGTATCTATTTTTGCGAGGCGCCATATTCCGTTCTGAACGTATGTGCAGACAATCCGACCATCCTCGGCGAAACCGTATGTCGGCCGGCCGAAGACCCACAACGGTACGGAAAATTCAGCATCCAATTGTGTAACCGGTTCGATTGAACTCACCGCAGGCGATTCGACTTGCCCGTCTCGGAAGCGGTAGATATTCCACCAATCCGTACGGTCGGAGACGAAGTAGAGTTGCCCGTCGGGCGAAAACTCCGGCTGGACGATGGATTCGCCCGCCCCGCCCGCGACGAGCGTCGCTTCGCCGACGGAACCGTCGTCATTAAACGGCGAGGCCCAAAGTTCGGTGGCGTCCCACGGCATATTCGGATGGTTCCACGTCAGCCAGGCCAGTTGTTTACCGTCCGGGCTGATACGCGGATTGGCGTAGAAATCCCCGCCGGAAACCAATACATCGACCTTGCCGTCGTCGTGGATGGCTGCGATTGTGTTGACGGCTTCGGCTTCGCCGTTGTGGTCTTCTCGCACGGCGATAAGCCTTTTGCGCTGCTCGTCCCGGACGAAATCCGCATAGCGAATATCGCCTTCGGGAGTGATTGGCTGCGGCTCGCCCTGACCCGTCGTGCGATACAGCCTCTGGTCGGCGAAATTGGCAAAAACGACCGTCTCGCCACAGGGAATGTATACTCCGCCGCCGTATTCGTGAACACGCGTCCGGGCGTTGAACGGGGGCGGGGTCATATCGATAAAGGGCGCCGTGGTCGCGGTGTTTCGCCGGGCGACGACGCACCTGCCGCCCTCTGCCGGGCGAAGTTCGACCCAATAGACAAATTCACCATCAATCCGCACCTCGCCGAGCCGGATGCTCCCAGCCGCTATATCCGCAGCCTTAATCGGCGAGGCCCACGAACCATGCGGCGCTGCTTTCGGTTCGCTCATTTCCTGCTCCTGAAAAGAGGTCCATGCAAAAGGAGGTTTGCATCTGAATATCGGGGCCTAAAAGGACATAAGCATTATCTCCTTGGCATGTCCACCAACGAAAGAAAAAATAATGAGAGATAATGCGTCTGTTTCCTCTTACCCCCTTAACCCCGGCGCCTGAAACCGACGGACAGAAAGACCGACGGATAGCTATCCGTCGGCTTTATACGCTCATG
>DAOWOP010000102.1 GCA_030642005.1 Planctomycetales bacterium | reverse complement strand
GGTTGACAACCATAACAATGTACGTTATCGGTTGCTTCAACAGCGCCGAACGGCAAGCCGAGCCTCGGCCCGGCTTTCCGTTCGGCGCTGTTGACGCAACCAAGTTACAAGCGATGTCAACATTGGTTTATCTGAATCTCGGGCGCAAGGCCTATGAATCGGCGCTTCAGATTCAGCGGCGCTTACTCGATGAAGTAATTTCCGGTACTGACGACCGGGCGTACCTGCTTCTGCTCGAGCACGACCCGCCGGTTATCACGCTGGGACGAAACGCCGGGAGCGAGCACGTCCTTGCTTCGCCGGAGCAGTTGGCGCGTGCGGGTATCGAGGTCTGCAAATCCGCCCGCGGCGGGGATGTAACCTGCCACGGGCCGGGGCAACTTGTGGGCTATCCGATTATGCGACTGGCCCGCGGGGGCAGGACCGTCCGCCGGTACGTCCATGACCTGGAAGAAGTTCTCATCCGCCTGCTTGGAAAATTCTCGCTGAAAGGCCGACGCCCCGAAGGTCTTACCGGCGTATGGGTCGGCGGCGAGAAAATCGCCGCCATCGGCGTAGCCGTCAGTCGATGGGTCGCATGGCATGGGTTCGCACTGAACGTCTCGACGAACCTGTCGCACTTTGATTTAATCGTGCCCTGCGGCCTGGACGGTTGCAAAGTAACCAGCATGGAGAAACTGCTCGCCAGAGAGGTGTCAATCCAGGAAGTCAAACAATCGTTGGTTGAATGTATGGCTGAAGTGTTCGGATTCGATATTGTGCGTGAGGACGAATCTCCACCAAAATGTTTAGCCGTCGCCGGAACGGCGACGAATGAAATCACTGGCGAAATATCGTCGCCGTTCCGGCGACGGCTAAACGGGAATGCCAAGGCGCGGATGTTATTATGATGGTGCGGATTGAAACATCAGCAGAGACGAAAACGATTGCTCGTGGGCGTTTTCCGCCGTGGCTGCGGCGGCGAATCCCGCCGGCGGGTAAGTCCGCCGAGGTCCGGCGACTGCTGGCGGACCTGCAACTCGAGACGGTCTGCTCGAGTGCGAACTGCCCGAACATTTCCGAATGTTTCGGACGGGGCACGGCTACGTTCATGATCCTCGGGCCGACCTGCACCCGTTCGTGCCGATTCTGCGCGGTCGCATCAGGCAAACCCGCTCCACCGAGGTCCAGCGAACCGGCTGCGGTGGCTGAGGCATCGGCGCGACTGAGGCTGAAACACGTGGTGATTACCTCGGTAACGCGCGACGAGCTTCCCGACGGCGGAGCCGAACATTTCGCGGCGACCATCCGCGCCGTCCGAACCCGCCTGCCGCAAACCACAATAGAAGTCCTAACGCCCGATTTTCAGGGCGACGAGGCCGCCGTTGACACCGTCCTTTCCGCCGGCCCGGACGTGTTCAACCACAATATCGAAACGGTTCCGCGTTTATATTCGCAGGTTCGCCCACAGGCCCAATACAAACGAAGCCTCGATGTACTCGCTTATGTTAAAAGCAGTAGGGTGGGCCAACAGGTCCACCTTCTATCTAAAAGCGGCGTGATGGTCGGCTTGGGCGAAACGGGCGATGAGGTTCGTGATGTGATGCGGGATTTACGCGAGATCGGCTGCGATATTTTGACCATCGGCCAATACCTCGCGCCGTCGCCGCGGCACGCGCCGATAGCCCGATTCGTCGAACCGGCCGAGTTCGACGCCATGCGGGCTGAAGCCCTTGAAATGGGCTTTTCCGCCGTCGCCGCCGGACCTTTCGTCCGCAGCAGTTACCGCGCAGAAGAAGTCTTCCAGGGCGGAAAGGCAAACACTATCTCCATTCGCCCTGAAAATCGCTATTGACAATTCCAGGCCTGTTGCGGTATAAATGTTGTTCCCTTGTGGATGCCGGGGTGGTGCACACGGGGCCGTAGCTCAATTGGCTAGAGTTCCGGACTGTCGATCCGGTGGTTGCGGGTTCGAATCCCGTCGGCCTCGTTCAAAAAACTGAACCACAAAGAGCACGGGCACAATTTCCGATTTCCAATTGACAGAAAGAGCCGAATCAGGTTCTTTCAATTGAAAATTGGAAATCTAAATGTGTTCTTTGTGGTTTATTCCGTTACATGGATACAGAAAAGGAGCAGGCAATGTCATCAACAGAGGTAACGTCTTCGACGAAAGAACGTCTTGCGATTCTCGGCGGGCCGAAGGCGATAACTCAAGACCCCGGCGACATGTTCACCTGGCCTATCATCACAAAAGAGGATGAACAGGCCGTGCTGGAAATGCTGCATCGCGGCGTGGCGATGAGCGGCACCGACGTTACGGTCAAGTTGGAAGAAGAGATATGCGAGTACTTCGGCGTCAAGTACGCGCTGGCCTTTTGCAACGGTACGGCGGCGCTGCTGGGCGCGATGTGGGCCTGCGGCGTCGGCGTCGGCGACGAGATCATATGTCCTTCCCCGACTTACTGGGCAGCCTCTCTGCCGGCGCTGTCTCTGGGCGCGACCATCAACTACACCGACATCCTCGCCGAGACCCTCTGCATAGACCCTGCCGACATCGAGCATCGCATCAGCGCAGAGACGAAGGCCATCGTGCCGGTGCACAATTGCGCCTATCCTGCCGAGATGGACGAAATAATGGCCATTGCCGAAAAGCACAACGTCAAGGTCATCGAGGACGTCTCGCACGCCCAGGGCGGCCTGTACAAGGGGCGCATACTCGGCGCGATCGGGCACGTCGGGGCCTTCAGCATGATGGCCGGTAAAAGCCTGGTCGCCGGCGAGGGCGGAATGCTCGTTACCAACGATCGGAAGATATACGAACGGGCCGTTGCCTTCGGGCACTACGAACGCACCGGCCTGGCGACGATGTACAGCGACGGCGAAGGCCAGATAACCAATCCGGAACTGAAGAAATTCGCAGGCCTGCCCATGGGCGGATACAAGCACAGGCTGAACCAGGTCGCCTCGTCCCTGGCCCGCGTGCAACTGAAGCACTACCCTGCCCGCATCAAGGAGATACAGAAGGCCATGAACCGCTTCTGGGACCTTCTTGAGGGCACGCCGGGCATCAAGGCGAACCGCCCGCCGGCGGAGTCAGGCTCGACAATGGCCGGGTGGTACGCCGCCAAAGGACTCTACCGACCCGAAGAACTGGGCGGACTGACCGTCGAAAAGTTCTGCCAGGCCGTAACGGCAGAGGGCTTCGAAACCTTCGGCGGCATCAACCATCCGATGCACCTGCACCCCGTTCTCCACGAGGCGGACATCTACGGCCACGGAAAGCCTACGGTTGTCGCCCACGCCAAACGCGACGTGCGACAGGGTCCGGGGTCCCTGCCGGTTTCCGAGAGCATCGCCGAAAGATGCTTCACGATCCCGTGGTTCAAACACGACCGGCCGGAAATTATCGCCGAGTACGCCGCCGCATTCCGCAAAGTCGCCGAACACGCCGACGAACTGCTGAAACAGTAGCAGCAACTAACAGAAAAATAATCCACGAATTACACGAAAAGATTTATAAACAAAAAGACCAGCCAAATAGGGGACGCTAACCTATTTCCCTCCGGAATACTGAGCCAAATAGGGAGCCAAATAGGGGACGCTAACCTATTTCCCTCCGGAATACTGGAATACTGTCGGAATACTATGAAAGAATCCATGCTCTTGAATTCGTTTTTGATACTGGTCATGGCCGCAGGCGGCTGTAGCAGAAAGAACAGAAAGGCTTACCCTTTGCACGAGGCCGTTGAGATCGGAGATGGAGATGAGGTAGAAGCATTGATAAATAGTGGTGCCGATGTCAATGCAAAGAATAATCAAGGTTGGACCCCCTTGCACATAGTGCTGGACAAGGATATAGCGGCCATCCTTGTTGCAAACGGTGCTGATGTGAACGCAAAAGATAAATATGGATGGACTCCGCTACATGCGGCCGTAGGAACCGAGCATGGTCGCTTAAAAGTGGAAGGCCTGGGTCTTTCTGCTGATGTCAAAGCGAAGATTCTTGCGAAGGACTCTGCACGACGTAAAACGCTCTTGTGTTTTTTCATTGAAAAAGGCGCCGATGTGAACGCCAAGGATGACGACGGCAGTACGCCTTTGCATAAAGCAGCATCAGCTGGCCACAAGGAGGATGTAGAATGGCTGATCGCCAATGGCGCTAATTTGAATTTGCGAGACTGGTTAGATTCAACACCCCTCGATGCAGCCGTAATGTCTGGGCATAAAGACATTGCTAAAATACTTCGAGATAAGGCGGTCTCTACCGAAAATTCCGTCCAAGATGAAAAGTAAGTAAATTTCGGTATCCTCGGCGATTGGGGCAATGTTACCAAGTGAGTAGGGTGGGCCAACTGGTCCACGGAATGGCTACATGATTGCATTGTGAGTTAAAAGGACAGACGTATTATCTCCTTGCCATGTCCGTCAGTGTTGCGTAGTTGATGTGTAGGCTGCGTGAATCACCGTAACGGTTGACATGGAAATCGGAAGCGAAACTTAGCTGACCTTCATCGTGGTGATTTCCGGCGCGCCGGCGCGGAGGCGGTTCAGCGCTTCGATCAAGTATGCCGCCCGTGCGGAAATGTGCAGCGTTACGGCCGAACAGTCGTTCTCGAAATCGCACTTGTATCCCATGTTGACCACCTTGACGTTTCGCCCAGCCAGTAGTTTTTCGTAGCGGCTGATGGCGTCGGGCGAGGTTCCCGGGACGTCGAGTTTGACTTTCCTGGTGAGCCTGACGGGGATTCGGCGATCGACGAAGTCCAGCACGATCAGCGCGAACAGGACGATAACGACGGCGACGAACGAGACGGCGAACATTCCGAAGCCCGCCCCCAGCCCTATCGCGGCGGTGCACCACATGCTAGCGGCGGTGGTCAGCCCGCGAACGCCGACGCCGTATTGGATAATCGCACCAGCGCCGAGGAAGCCGATGCCCGCCATCACACCGTAAGCGACCCTGGCCGGGTCCACCCGGATCGCCATTACCCCGCCCGGCTGGCCGTACACGTGCCCGAAATGGATCGAGACCACCATCGCCATCGCCGCTCCAAGCGCCACCAGCAGGTGTGTTCGCAGGCCTGCCGCCCGGCCATGCTGCTTGCGTTCCAGCCCGATAATCCCGCCAAGCGCAGCCGCCACCACCAGGCGGACGATTAAGTCGGCCTCCCACGGACCCAGAACGAATCCATCTTTAATTGCCGCTAATATCATGCGATTTTCCCCTTACCGCCGTCGGCGAGGTGAGGCCTTGACCGGTACCCGCGAGTCTTTACGGGCGCTTCGGACCGGCTTGAGCACGCGCAATGCCTTTTTCAGGTCGGCGACCTTGAAGACGGCCTTTGTTTTGCCTCCGCGCGCGCCGCCGGTGCAATAGGCGTAATTGATGTTGATGTGTGCGGCGGCGAGTTTTTCAGCCGTTGCGGAAAATGCGCCCGGCTTGTTGGAAAGGTCCATCGCCAGCACCTCGGTCTCGGTGAACTGGTCGTTCGCCTTGGCAAGGATGCGGCGAATCTTCTCAGGCTCGTCGGCGCAGACGATCCGCAGCACGCCGTGCTCGCTGGAATCCACCAGCGTCAGGGCTGTTACATTGACCTTGGCCTTTGCCAGGGCGCTCGTTACCTGCGCCAGCACGCCGGGCTTGTTGACCAGAAATATCGAGAACTGTGTTTCAACTCGCATCGTTTCACCCCTAATCAGACATTTACATCAAGTATATCCGCCCGCGGGCTGATGAGCAAGCAGCCCTTTCATTGGCGTGGAAGTTGCGTTAGTATTTGTCTTCAGCACATCGAATCAACGGTCAAATGAGGCGAATACTTATGAACGATAAACCTGATGAGAACAACACCGGCGGGCTGGACGAGACCCTTCAGCATGAGATAGACCAGGCCCTTGACGGCAGGAGCGTCGAGGAGATATTCGACGAAACGACTCTGCCGATGCTGCCGGCCGGGGCTATCGACGGACAAGGCGAGGTGTCGCCCGGACAGGTCCGCCGGGGGCTGGTCATCGACGTTGATCCCCAGGGCGTGCTGGTGGAACTCGGCGGGAAGGACCAGGGGGTCGTACCGCTGGAGCAGTTCGAAGAAGAACCCGCCGTCGGCGACGAGATCGAACTGGAGGTCGCCCGCTACAACCGCAACGATGATTTATGGGTGCTGTCGCGCCAGGGTGCCGTCGAGCGGGCAAGTTGGGATAACCTTCAGGAAGGGCAGATCGTCGAGGCCTTCGTCGAAAAGACCAACAAGGGCGGGCTGGAGGTCAAATTCGGCGGCATCGACGCGTTCATGCCCATCAGCCAGATCAGCCTCTATCGCGTCGAGGACGCCGCCGAGTTCGTCGGACAGAAACTCCGCTGCCAGGTTGTCGAGGTTGACCTGCGCGACAGACGAGTGATCGTATCAGCCCGCGCGGTGCTGGAACTCGAGGCCGCTCGGAAGCGCGAGCAACTCCTGGCCGAACTGGCCGAAGGCGACATCCGCGATGGCGTTGTCCGGCAGGTGATGCCCTTCGGTGCGTTCGTGGATCTTGGCGGCGTCGATGGGCTGGTGCACGTCTCGCAGATGAGCCACGTCCGCGTCAAAGACCCCGCAGAGATCGTCAAACCGGGACAGAAAGTGCAGGTGCAGGTCCTGAAGATCGACCGCGACGCCGATAGGATTTCGCTGGGGATGAAGCACCTTCAGCCCGACCCGTGGGACGGGGCCGCCGGCCTGTTCGCTCAGCAGAGCGAGCATACCGGCAGGGTTACACGAATCGCCGAATTCGGCGCGTTCGTCGAACTGTCCCCCGGCCTCGACGGGCTGGTGCACGTATCGGAACTTTCCGACCGGCACATCCGCGCAGCCGGCGACGTCGTAGAGGTCGGCCAGATCGTCCGTGTCCGCGTGCTGGATGTGGACGAGCAGGCCCGCCGCATCGCACTGTCGATGAAAGGTTTTCTCCAGGACGACAAATCGACCGACGAAGACACCGAATCGACCGAACCGCTAAAAAAGAAACGCAAAAAACCCCGCCGAGGGGGATTGGATTGAAGATAGGGCGTAGGGCATAGGGCATAGGGCGTAGGAAAAAACTTTACCTCTGCCCTCTGCCCTCTGCCCTACGCCCTACGCCCTACGCCCTACGCCCTATGTTTTACACCAACGACACAATCGTAGCCGTCAGCAGCGCAGCGGGTAATGCGGCGCGTTCGATTGTGCGCCTTTCAGGCCCGGATGCGATTGGACTGGCCGGCGGCGTCTTTTCCGAGCCGTTGGGCGAATTGGCCGGCTTTCGCAGCGTCGGCGGGACCGTCGCCGTCAAGGCCCCTTACCCCATCGCTGTTCCCGCACGGGCGTACCTTTTCCGCAGCCCCAGGAGTTACACACGCCAGGACGTTGCCGAACTGCACCTGCCGGGCGAAGTCGTCGCCGCGGCGGTCTGCGCAGCCTTGATCGACGCCGGCGCGCGCCAGGCCGAGGCCGGCGAGTTCACCGCAAGGGCGTTTTTCTCGGGCCGGCTCGACCTTGCCTCAGCCGAGGCCGTCGCAGACGTTATAGATTCCGCCGCCGATGCGCAGTTGCGATCAGCCGTCGGCGTGCTCGATGGCGCGCTGTCGCGTTTGTGCCGACCAGCCGCCGAAACGCTCACCGAAACGCTGGCTGTTACCGAGGCCGCAATTGACTTCGCCGATGACGACCTGGCACTGGCCGGACCCGGCGAACTGGCTGCGACGGTGCGAAAAGTCGCCGACGACCTGGACGGCGTCCTGGCGACATCAGGCCGATGGTCGGCCGCCGGCGGCGAAGCCCGCGTAGCCATCGCAGGCAGACCCAATGCCGGAAAAAGTTCGCTCCTGAACGCCCTCAGCGGAATCGACCGGGCGATTATATCGGCGCTGGCGGGAACGACACGCGACGTGCTGACCGCACCGGCTACGCTGGTCGATAACCTCCGGGTGATGCTGCTGGACGCAGCCGGACTGGAGGCGCTCGCCGACCAGACCGACCCGCTGACCCGTGCGACACATTCAGCCGCACGCCAGGCCGTCGCTTCGGCCGAAGCCGTCCTGTTTGTCATCGACGTATCCGCCGACGATCACGATGCCGATGAACGCCTCCTTGCCGAGATAATCGAATTGAACCGCCGCGCGCCGATGATGATACTCGCAAATAAAATCGACCTGCTCGCCACGGCGGACCTCGACGGGCCTGACCGTAAGCGACCGGACGCCGACAACTCGTTTAGCAGTCGCCGGTACGGCGACGGGAAAAATATCCCGACCACTCTACGCCGTTTTGGTAAAGATGTTTTCCCCATCAGCGCCCTGACGGGTGAAGGGTTGGATAATCTTCGTAAGGTTCTCACCGAGCGATTGGATTCGTCAGCCGCCCCGCAGGCGGGCGGGCTTTTGCTGCACGACCGTCAGCGTCGCGCCATCACCGCCGCCGCCGATGCCGCCCGACGGGCCGCCGATCTCTTTCAGCCGGCGGGTGAGATAACGGACACCGCCGAACTCGCCGCCGTCGAACTCCGCTTCGCCCTCGCCGGCCTGGCCGAACTGACCGGACAGGTCGCCGACGACGACATCCTCTCAACCATCTTCGCCCGCTTCTGCGTGGGGAAATAGAAGTAGGATGGGCCAACTGGCCCATCCTACCGATATAGAAGCATTCCGCGGGCCATCTCGTGCTACATAGCGATGCTACTTCGCAGAGTAGCATTGGCCCGCCCTACAAAACTTACGACCTTTTCCTCCGGCGAAGGAAGGCCAGCACGCCACCCGACAACAGTAACACCGCCGAGGCCGGTTCGGGAACGTAGGTGATCTCTACAGTATCAACATCGTTGTCGCCGTCCCCCCAACGGGGACGGCTAAACCAAACCATCTGTCGGCTACTGCTTTATGCCCTGCGTCGGCCCCTCGACTACGCTCGAGACCTACGGCGGAGCAGAACGCCAATTCCGCCCAGACCTAGCAATGCCAGCGTCGCCGGCTCGGGAACATAGGTTATTTCCAGGTCCTTGCCGCCGTTTGTGGCATCCACCCACTCCCAGCTCCACTTGCTCGTGTCAACGCCGGACGCGAATTTCAGGCCAGCGTCATCGACATGTTCGCCGTACGCATTTTTGCAGTTCATGACCGTCCATGTGTCCTCATACGGCGTAACACCGTCGGCAAAGCCTGGATTCAACAGGCT
>DAOWOP010000131.1 GCA_030642005.1 Planctomycetales bacterium | reverse complement strand
TGGGCGAAACGATGTCGTCCCCTGCCGATCCGCAGCCGCGAGCATCAACTCAACGTGTTCAACTACATCCTTGATCACGGTAAGACCGGTGCATGGACATGGTCTTTCAGAGAAGGATTGTATTGGTTGAAGGGAAGCACGAAACAAACCGACGGATAGCAATCCGTCGGTTCTATAATAGTGGAAATCCATCCGCATTTAAGAAAAGCCGACGGATTGCTATCTGTCGGTTCTATCAAAGCGACGGGTTTTACTCAATCGCTTCTTCTTCGACGGGTGGTTGATAATCGCGTTTGGGGGGTTTGATGATGAGTCCGTTTCGGATGGCCTTGGCCGAGACGTTAATACGCACGACCTTTCCGTCGATAACGGCGCGCACCTTCTGGATATTCGGCTTGAAGGTACGTTTGGTCTTCGACGTAACCTTTCGGCCTACGCCGCCGAGATATTTCGCCTTCCCGCGTCGGCTGTAGCGCCGGCCGGCGGTCGTTTTCCTACCCGTTATCGCACATACTCGCGGCATCTGTTAACTCCAAAGTCAAATCTAAAGGAGCGGGTATTGTATGTTGTTATCACGGCAGAGCAAGAACATTTTCTGAGAAATTCCCTAAGCGTACTTGCGTTATCGGAGTCAGTTCGGCGATAATAGGCTGCGCAATCGCAGTTCAAACCCGCGGCCGTGGCGGAACTGGCAGACGCGCAGGCTTCAGGTGCCTGTGCCCTTAGGGGCGTGGAGGTTCGACTCCTCTCGGCCGCAGTTGTCCTTAAGGGGAAAAGTAGAATGTCCCCTTTTTCCCCTATCGGAGGACAAGCGCCACGTCGCGAAGGCTGATTACGCCGACGGGTTCATCGTTGTCGAGCACGACCAGATGCCGAAACTTGTGCGTGGCCAACAGATCGAAGCACTCATCAACGTTATCGTAAGGCTTGCACGATTTGACGGGGCTGCTCATCACCTCGCTGATGAGTGTCGTGTCGAGACCCTTGTCTTCGCCGACCACTCGCATGAGCAGGTCGCGCTCGGTGAAGATGCCGATGACCTTGTCGTTTTTCTCAACGATAAGACAACCGACGTCGGCTTCGATCATTTTTCTGACGGCTTGCCGAACGGTGTCGCCCGGCAACACGGCGATGACGTCCGATCCTTTTTTCAACAGGATGCTTTCAACCGTAGGCATAATTTTCTCCTTCTCCGGCCCGGTCCACGACTGCCGCCGACCGTATGCGGGCATTATTGGCGCGAGTGATGCGCCGCCGCAAGAGAAACCCTCCTTTATATTTAATTGACCGGAAACCCTCTGTTCCGCTATATTGTCGTCAAAGTAAAGGAAGGATTGTCGATGAAACATCATTTAACCGGCCTGGTTGTCCCGACATTCACCCCGATGCTCGCCGACGGCGGCATCGACCTGGATTCCATTGACAAACTGGCCCAGGCGCTTGCCGACGACGGCGCCGACGGCGCTTTCGTCTGCGGTTCGACGGGCGAGAGCGTATCGCTGACCGTTTCCGAGCGCCTCGACGTAGCCCGGCGATGGATGTCGGCAGCCGGGGATAACCTGCCCGTGATAGTCCACGTGGGAAACTCCTGCCTGCCCGATTGCAAGACGCTGGCCGCCCACGCGCAGGAAATCGGCGCCTCGGCGGTAGCGGCTATGGCGCCCTGCTTCTTCAAGCCCGCGACCGTCGAAGACCTTGCATTATTCTGTGCCGAGATCGCCGCCGCCGCGCCGGAATTACCGTTCTACTTCTACCACATACCCGCCAGGACCGGCGTGAACTTACCAATGGTGAAGTTTCTCGAAGTCGCCGCCGGACGGATACCGAACCTCGCCGGCATCAAGTTCACCTCGAACGACCTGATGGACCTTGGCCGATGCCTCCGATTCGACGGCGGCAGGTTCAACATACTCTCCGGCCTCGATCAGATTCTATTGGCCGCCCTGGCGATCGGCGCTGCCGGCGCGGTGGGAACAACGTTCAACTTCGCCTTCGGGCTTTATCGCCGAATCGTGTCGGCATACCAGGCCGGCGACATGACGGCGGCGCAGGACGGGCAGGCGAAATCTCGTGAATTAATCGCCACACTGGCTCGCTTCGGCGGCCTGTCGGCGTGCAAGGCGGTTATGAAAATGATCGGCCTGGACTGCGGCCCGGTCCGCCTGCCGCTGCGAAACCTCTCATCCGAACAATACGACGCTCTCGGCGCCGGACTCGAACGCATCGGCTTTTTCACGTACCGCTCAAAAGGATTTGAAAATGCCTGATCAGGCATCGAGTAACCCATTCGGCGTCTGGGTCGCCCAACCCATCGCGTGGGATGAAAACGAGCGGTTTGACCCTGCCCGGTACGCCTCGGACATCGCCTACATGTGCTCAACCGGCGTGCACGGGGTCTATTCCGGCGGGACAACCGGGGAGTTCTACGCGCTGGACTTCGAAGAATTCGTCGCCACCAACAGCGTCATGCTCAAGACCGCCGGCGCTGCGGGCACTGCCGTCCAGGTAGGCGTTACCGCCACTTCCACGCGTGAAGTGTTGCGGCGGACGGAATGGGCGGTCGATAACGGCGCCGACGGCGTGCAGGTGGCGCTGCCTTACTGGCTTGAGATGGGCGACGACGAGGTTCTGGAATTCTTCGGCGACGTTGGCCGGGCCGCCGGGGACGCCTACATCGTCAACTACGCCACGGCACGATCGAAACGCACCATCTCACCCGAACTTTTCAAAACGATTCGCCGGGACGTGCCCGCCCTTCTAGGCCTCAAACTGGGCGGCGACCGCGTGGACTTCATAAAGTCGTACCTGGAGGCCTTGCCGGAATTCGCAATCTTCGTCGGCGAGGCCATGCTCTGCGAAGCGACAGCGATGGGAGCCAGGGGCACTTATTCCAGTGTGGTGATGACCAACCCAGGCCTGATACTGGAATTTTTCGAGGCATGTCGCAGCGGCGATAACGGCAAAGCCGAGACCATCACTGAGCGTATCAGGCGCTTCCACGACGATATTCTCGTCCCCTTCATCAGGCGGGGTTATTGGGACAGCGCCCTGGATCGCCTCCAGGCAATGTTGAACCCGAACATGAGTTGCGGCCTGCGCTGCCGCAGGCCCTACAAGTTCTTCAGCCCCGAAGACCTCGACCGGGCCAGGTCGTGGCTCACCGAGAACGACCCTGAACTTCTCTGCCTATAGTCCATACAGGACAGACATCTCATCGACCTGTAGTTCTGTTTGACGGCGTGCAACGATACTTGCGAAACATATCCGGGGGATTTACGTTTAGTATGTAGATGATGGGTTTCTCGCTTCAATTTCGCGGTGTGGAGAATGTGGCCTTGGTTGCGGTGTTGGGCGGCGCGATTGCCGCGGCGGTCCTGGCTTACGGTGTATGGCAGTTGGTGCATCGGCGGCGCGCGGGCATTGCGGCAATTCTGGCCGGTGCGACGGCGGGCGCGTTCGTAGCGGCGGCGGCTGTGGGGGCGCCGCTGGACAGCCCGGCAGGCAGGACGCTGTGGCTGATGCTGTTAGGTGCGGTGATTATCCTGGCAGTCGGTGTGTTTTACTCGGCCATCTATGCTTACCTGGGCCGGCGAAGGATGGCCGTCCTGCTGTTGTTGCGTTTCGGCGCGATAATGGCGCTGCTGCTGCTCCTGTTCAAGCCGGCGGTCAGTGTCCAGCCTGCAAGCGGCGAGTCCAAACCGCTGCTGCCTGTCCTCGTGGACCGCTCGGCGAGCATGGCCGCGACCGATCAAGCCAATCTTCCCGACCGTTATCGACAGGCTGTCGAGGCCCTGGCCTCACAGGCCCGGCGGCTGGAGGAGAACTTCAGCGTGGCGTGGTTCCACTTCGCGACTGAATGTCAGGAGGTCGAAGACGTCGAGGAGTTGTCCGGCCTGTCGCCTTCGGGCGAAGGCTCCGACGTTACCGATATTTCCGCCGCCGTAGGCCGGGCTGTGGCTGATTATTCAGCCGGGGAACTGGCAGGGGTAATTCTCATCTCCGACGGCCTGCACAATGCTTCCGGCGACGCCCGCGCCGCCGCCGCCGAATCACCCGTACCGATCTACGCTCTCGGCGTCGGCTCAAGGGACGAAAAGGCCGCCGGTCGGCGAAACGTCCGCCTGCTGACAGCAAGCGCGCCGACCGAAGCGATAAAAAACAACGTTACCACCATCTCCGCGACGCTGAAACTTACCGGCTGGGCGAATATACCATCGAGAATCGTCCTGACCGAAGACGGCAAAGAGGTGGCAGACAAGCAGGTCCTGGCCGAGAGCAATGCCGAGACAATGACAGTTAAGTTGAAGTGGACGCCGGCTCATGCTCTGCGTAGCGTTTCGCAGAGCAGAGGCGAACCTGCCGCCGGCAAGACCGGGCCTGACATCCGCAAACTGAAGATTACCGTCGAGCCGAATCCCGCCGAGGCCGTCGCCGACGACAACGCCGCCGAACTGCACGTGCTGATAACGTCGCCGCGAATCCGCATCCTCTACGTCGAGGGCACGATGCGACCGGAATACAAGTACCTCCGGCGGATGCTCGCCGGCGACCCGAACGTCAAGAGCATCTGCCTGGTGCGATTCGCCCAAAATCGCTTCCTGTCGCAGGGCGGCATTGACGGGGTACGTCTGGCCGGGCTGCCGACGACGGATGAGGAATTCGCCCTGTTCGACGTGATTATCCTCGGCGACCTGGACCGGACGTTCCTCAGCCGCAACCAGATGGAGCGGATTCGGCAATTCGTCAACGACGGCAAGGCGCTGCTGATGCTCGGCGGGCGGAACAGTTTCGGACCCGGCGGGTACGGCGGGACGCCCATCGAGACTGCCCTTCCGGTATTTTGCGGCGGCAGGGGTCAGCCTCAGGAAACAACGAAATTCGTCCCGCAACTTACCGCCGCCGGATCGGCCTCGCCGATCTTCGCGGACATCGGCGAATACTTTCACAGCCCGACCGGGCGGGCCGGCAAGGCTGTACCGAAACTGCTTGGCTGCGTAACCGTACCTCGCGCCAAGCCGGCGGCGAACGTCCTGGCGATCCATCCCGCCCGCCGGAACGCCAACGGGCCGCTCATCGTCCTTGCCGTCCAGCAGTTCGGCGCGGGGCGATCCGCCGCATTCACCGCAGACACCACCTGGCAGTGGTACCTGCGCTTACGCCCGATGGGCGCGGACAGCCCGTATCACCGATTCTGGGGACAATTAATCCGCTACCTCGCCGGCGTCGATAAAGCCAGTCGCACCGGCGGGCCGTCGGTGCTGGCCAGACTGGATAAGGCGTACCTCCGCCAGGGCGAGGAACTGAAGATTACCGCACAGGTCAGGGACGAAGAGGCCCAGCCGACGGGCAGCGCTTCGGTAACCGCCGTTCTCCGGATAGAGGGCAAACAGGCCGACGCCTTGCAGGTAGCGCTCAGCCCGGCGGCGGAGGCGGGGATATACAGCGCATCGGTCCGGCCTGCCGTCGGCGGAAAATACACCGTTACAATCACAGCCGGGGACAAAAGCGGCGAGACGCTCGGATCGGACGAACTGCCGCTTATCGTAGCGGCGCACTCGAAGGAGACGGACCGCCTGGCCCGCAACGACGCCGTGCTCCAGGCCATCGCCAAGGCCCGTGACGGGCGATACGTCGAACTGGCCGCCCTGCCGGACGTCGTGGACGAACTCATCCGCCGCCGGGCAGCGTCAATGCCGCCGGCCCCGCCCGCAAAACAATACAGCCTCCATAACTTCACGCTACTGTTCCTGGCCTTCGTAGCACTGTTGACCACCGAATGGATCCTCCGCAGAAACTGGCAGTTGCAGTAGATTTAGGCGTAGCGACTGTCTTGATTTTCAAGCAATTTCTGTTCTCCACGGCTGATTATCTTTCAACATTGTGTTGAGGATCGCCCGCAGCCTAGACGCCATCGACGGCACACCGGTCCTCGACATAAAAGTCAGCAAAAAATCCCTAAAACGCGACGGATAAGTAGTACATCTAACACGCTGGTTGCAGCCAGAAATTAGAATAACACTGGCGGGAGAGGCGTATTCCCCTAATAATTGCAATCTATGGACTTTACTACCTATCTGAAAGCAATCCGAAAGAACCTCGCTGACGGCAATGCGACCGAACATACCCACCGTCCAGCCCTGAAAATGCTGCTGGAATCAGCGACCGGGTCAATCACCGCCACCAATGAACCAAGGCAAATCGACTGCGGTGCGCCGGACTTCGTTGTCAAACGCCGTCAACGCATACTCGGTTACATCGAGTGCAAGGACATAGGCGTCAACCTCGACCAGACCGAAAAGACCGACCAACTGAAACGTTACTTCCGCGGGCTTGGCAATCTTATCCTTACGGACTACCTCGAATTTCGTTGGTACGTTGACGGCAGCAGACGCGCCGAAGCCCGCTTGGGACGGGTTGACAGAACGGGAAAGATTGAACTGCTCAAAGATGGACCAGCCGAAGTCGGGCAACTGATGAGCGACTTCCTCGCCCACGCGCCCCTGCCGATCTCCCGCCCGAAAGACCTTGCCGTCCGCATGTCCCGCCTGACGCACATGATCCGCGACATCATCATCGAGACTTTTGCGAATAGCGAGGCATCAGACCTTCTCAAGGACCTGCGGGAAGCACTGGCGAAGGTGCTGATTCCTGACATCGCCCAGGAGGAAAAAACCGCCGAATTCGCCGACATGTTCGCCCAGACACTGGCTTACGGCCTGTTCGCTGCACGTTGCAATCATCCGGCTGGCAAACCGTTTGTTCGCCTCGGAGCGGCCGGGGAGATTCCAAAGACCAATCCATTCCTCCGCCACCTGTTTGAGACGATAACCGGCGCCGATCTGGACGATGAACCATACGCCCCTGTTGTCGATGACCTGGTGCAACTTCTGGACGATGCCGACATCCACGCCGTCCTGGCCGATTTCGGAAAACGCACGCGCAGACAGGATCCGGTCGTTCATTTTTATGAAACCTTCCTGGCTGAATACGATCCTGCTCTTCGGGAAGCGCGCGGCGTGTACTACACGCCCGAACCGGTGGTCGGATACATTGTCCGCAGCGTGGACCATCTGCTTAAGGACCGCTTCGGATGCCCAGGCGGATTGGCCGACGAAGCGACCGTAACTTACGAGCGGCAAGGCGAAACCGACAGTACCGGAAAGCGAACCACCGTTACCGAAACCGCCCCCCGCGTCCTGATACTCGACCCTGCCTGCGGAACGGGAACATTCCTCTATACCGTCGTGGACCACATCCGCGAACAGTTTATGTCCGCCGGAAACGCAGGCCTGTGGAACGGGTACGTCCGAAAACATCTCCTGCCGAGACTTTTCGGCTTTGAACTGCTCATGGCCCCCTACGCGGTGGCACACTTCAAACTCGCCATGCAACTGGCAGGGTACGACCTTTCCGACGCTCAGCGCAAG
>DAOWOP010000059.1 GCA_030642005.1 Planctomycetales bacterium | reverse complement strand
ACAATTACCGGAAGCAGCAGAATCAGCGCCGCCAGCCGCAGTTTCCCTTCGCTTCGGCTGACGTGCTTCCGGTGGATGGGCTTCTGAATCGCCCCGAATGGGCAGGCGTCCTCGCACAGGCGGCACTGGATGCACTCATCCGGCGTGATGGTTACGCGCCACCGGGAAAAGCGGCTCAAGATGCGCAGCAAGGCGCCGTACGGACAAACGAATCGGCAATAAACCCTACCCACGAAAGCACTTATCAGCAGCACGCACGCGCCCAGCGCAAGTAGGTCAAAACGCCCCGCCGAAGTCGATAATCTGGAAAGGGGCAGTAAGCGAAAGAATGGAACAAACGGGTCGAGCCGGCAGATGATAAACGCGCTGCCGGTGGCCGCCATAAGAACCGCCAGGCCAAGATACACGTACGGCAACAGGCCAAGCGAATGCTCCAGCCAGGCCGGAACCTTGACCGGCTTGATGAGCACAACGTCCTGGATCGCGCCCAGCGGGCAGACAGTCGCACAGAACACCCTGCCGAAGAACAAGGTGAACACCAGCGGAAGGGCGAAGAAGATAATTACCGCCGCCGGCACGATATATGTGCTGTCAAATAAGCCCAGCGTAACGTTCTGTATTGCGCCGACGGGACAGACGCACCCTCCGCGCCAGAAGCCGAAATAAAGCAGCGAAAAGACCGTCAGCGCCACCAGCGCCCGTCGCGAACGTCTCTTCAGCGCCAGGTATGCCGCCAGCGCCATTGCCGCAGCCAGCACCGCCGCATCGAGGTAGTCGTAGAAGTTGCTCTGCGGCGGCGGCGTGGTCGTCTCCGGCATCGTGTATGGCTTGGAGAACTCAGGGCGGGGAAAAGGAGACTCCGATCCGGCGTCGGCGACGCAGGTCAGAACAAACAGGATGGACAGGCAAACGAATATCCGTCTCAATGTTTATCACCCTTGAGCAGGTAAGGCCTCTCGGCCGGAACCCGTCTGAACGCATCGGCGGGACAGGCTGCGGCGATGGCGCATTCGTTGCAGTTCAGGCACCGGTCGTGGCGGACCTGGAGGAACAACGCGCTGTTGCCGAAGGTGCTGCATCCCTCGACGCACTTTCCGCAGCCGATGCACAGCCGCTCGTCAATCTTGTATTCGTAGTACGGCTCCTCGACGAACCTTCGCCGGATCGCCCCGGTCGGGCAGAGTTGGTTCTCCGCTCCGGCGTCGATACCGGCGGGCTGGAGGTCGAAGAAGCCGAAACACAATTCGCAGTATCCGCATACGCCGAAGGCGTGGACGCACTTTACGGCGGACGGTTTCAAGACACAGTACGTCGCGCAGTTCCCGCAGGCGATGCACTTGTCCGGGTCTATCTGCCAGACGGTATCGCCGGAGCGGCTTCGGGCGATCAGCCCGCCGGCCGCAGCGCCCAGACCCACCAGCATCGCCCCGCGAGCGCCGTTGCGAATAAACTCGCGCCTGGTCAGTCCGTCTTGTTTTTCCTGTTCGCTCATTTTTTTGCCGTCCCGCGTTTAATGGTCATTGCCTGCGGCAGTTCGCAGTCGTCGAAGGCCCGGCAGTCGCGGCAGAAACCGCTATAGTTACATTTCCGCCCCGGTCGTAACCTTCGCTTGAACAATCCGGCCGAGATAATCGTTATGGCCCCAATCGCTGCGCCGCGCACGACGCCGCCGAGGAAATCGCGTCGGCTTCGGGATTTGTCCCGTACCTCGCTCACTGGTTGTCCTTCTTTTTCGCGAATACGCGCACCGCCTTCGCGACCGGGTCGAGCACAATTATTCGCCCCTGCGAATCGACCGCCAGGTCAAGCCCGACGGTCCCCTTTGCGAACGCTTCAGGCCCGGCGACCACGCTCTTGAAAAGTCCGCAATCATCATAGACCTTTACACGCGGCAGCCCCTTTTCGCCGGTAACGAACCCGCCGTCGGGCAGGGCCACAAGGGCCGTCGGATTGCAGCATCCGCAGAAACCCTCGATATTCTCCGATTGCCGTCCCCAGTGGCTCTTGAGGTCCCCGTCGAACGAATACGCCTCGACGCGCCACCGGCCCGGATTAGTTACCCACAGGACGCCTTCGCCGCCCACCGCCACATCGACGCACGGCCTGCGAACGAGCAGGCCGGGGATGTCCTTGCTTTTATCAGCCCGACCGATGCGGCTGATAATCTTCCCGGAGGTGTCGTATCGCAGGACAACGCTGTTTCCCGAATCGGCGACGAAGACGTTACCGCCCGATACGGCCACCGATGTAACGATCGCCCTTTCGCCCAGACTGTCCCATTTCGCACGCCGGCGGTGCGGCGGACAGACCTCCACATGGTCAATCATTCCCACATAGACAGCCCCATTTGCCGCAACGGCCAGGCATTGCGGCGAATCGTCCAGGGTAATCCGCCGGACGTCTTTGCCGTCGCGGTCAAACACAGCCACTGCCCTGTCGCCGGCGACATAGATGCCGTCGTCGCCTCCGACGGCTATGCCACGGACAGTCTGAAAGCCCGTCTCGATCCGTCCGACTTCCTTGTAATTAACCAGGGCAGGGTCGGTACGACGGTATTCCTTGTCGTCATAGACGAATTCCTCGCCGAGTTTGCTTCCGCCCCTGCCTGTCGGGTCGGATCGCAGGATAACGACAACGGCGGCGGCAACCGCGGCGGCTATGACCACCGCGATAATTACGCCCGTTGTTGACCTGCCCGCCAACCTTGTTACTATAGGGTGGCAGGCGGGGATGCCTCGTCGTTTATCCATAAGCCTCATTTTGCCCGGACGTCCAGGCAGATCATTTTGGTCAGGTCTCGCACGATGAGCCTGCCTCCGGCGATAGCCATCGGCGCCCATGATTCCGGCCCCGGCAGGACTTTTGCACGCGCCAATTGTCTGTATCCTGTCGGCGTTGCTTCGGTGAGCGTCAGCACGCCGTGATCGTTCATAACGAATATCATACCGTCCGCGATGATGTAAGGCCCGCCGAATGGGCCGAAACGATTAGCCGGTCCGCTGGTCCAGACCTGCCGCCCTTGAAGGTCCAGGCAGATAAGTTGCTCTTTCAACCGGCCTGCGTCCTTGGTCATCACACCATAGACGTTGCCTTTGTAGTAAATCGGGGTCTGCATCTCCGAGCCGAAGACCTTCTGACTGATGCGGAATAATTCCCGCGGAACGATTTTTCCGTCCCGTTCGGCCAGTTGGACCATCGCGCTGCCGGCGCGGTATCCGCCGGTCAGGAATATCCGCCCGTCGCCGGCGATTACCGGGGACGGTGCGTTGGAGGTGGGAACCTTCCATGCGAGCGATTCCCAGAGGATTTTACCGTCAGCCGCCGAGACGCCGACTACTCCGCCGCTTGCACAATAGACGTACATCCTTCTACCCGCCCATTCCATCGGCGTGATGGACGAATGCGTCATCCGCCAGGAGTGCGGATTGGGCGTCTCCCAAAGCACCCTGCCCGTGGCGCAATCGACGGCGATCATAAGTTTCTCGCCGGCAGGGGCCATTATCGCCTTGCCGTCGTCGATCAGCGGGCACTGCGAGGCGTACCACAGCGGCACCTTGGCGCCGTAGTCGGATACAAGGTCGATCCCCCAGAGGAACTCACCCGTCTGCGCGTCGGCGCACATGACGTGGCATTTAGGCCCGAGCGTTACGACGTATTTATCGGTAACCGCCGGGACGGCCCGGCTGACGCCGTGCTGACGGGGCGTTCGAACCTTATACCACAGCCGCCATATCTCTTTTCCGTCGGCCAGCGACAGGCATCGCAGCGCGTCGCCGCGTTTCTGCTCGTCGTAATCGAGGAGATAGACCTTCGAGCCGAGGATGACCGGGCCTGCGTATCCCTCGCCCAATTCGGCCGACCACAGCACCGGCGGGCCGGCGGGGGGCCAGGACTTCGCCAGCGGCGTTTTCCCGGTGCTTACGGCGTCGAAATTGCTCCCGCGGAACCTCGGCCAGAGGCCCGGCAAATTCGCCGTCGCACCTGACCCGATCACCAGCGTAGCCGGGAATACCGATGCCCGCACCTCCGTAGCCGAACCGTCGGGAACAGGCAACCTTTGTGCGAGTTTGATTCCCGCTCCACCGCCGAGCCACAGGTTGAGGGCAAACGCGCCCGCAGCCGCTACGCAGACCGGAATCAGTATGCCGACAATGACAGATGCAACTTTCATAATCAATTTACTCGCTTCTCAATGCCGCTAACATCGGCCCGCGCATTGCTGCGGCGGTCGCCAGATATATCCACAATATCCCGCCGGCCGCCACCGCTGCAAGTGTCGCCGACAGGGAAAGATAAGGCGCCGCAGCGCCCGCCGAACGCAGCGCCGGAACGACCGCCGCCAAACCGGCCGCCGAGCCGCACAATAAACCCGCCGCCAGCAGCAGCCAATGTTCATAAAGCACCAGCCTGAAAATCGCGGGCCTGGTGAATCCAACCGCCCGCAGCAGCGCCAGTTCGCCCCGACGCTCCAGCACGTTCCGCAGCACCACGACGCCCAGCCCGGCGCTGCCCAGAAGAAGCCCAAGTGAACCAAGGGCCTGGAATATCGAGAGATAGGTGTTGTGGACGTCGTAGAAGGCCTCCAGCCTTTTGGCCGAGGCGGTAAGTTCCAGCCCAAGGTCGCCCAGGCGGCCCTTGCCGGTAAGCGTCCGGGTAAGGCTATCGACCTTCTCGGCCCGAACGTCTATCAGGAACGCGCGATAACCGCTTTCGGAGCCGAAGCACTCGGTGAAGTTTCGCTCGGAGATTATCAGCCCGCTCTGGAGGACCGATCCTGCCAGTGAGCCGACCAGTCGAATCCGGAACGTCCGCCCGCGCTCGTCGGTGTAATCCAGCGTATCGCCGACGGCTTTGTCCAGCGCCCAGACGATGGTGGCGTGGTCGCCGATGGCGGGAACAGCCCCGTCGCTCATGCGGCGCTCCAGCAGCCGCCAGGGCGCATTAGTAGGCTCGATGGTCCTTGCGAAGGTGAACCGCCCCTGCAACAGTTCGGGGCTGACGCCCATAATTTTCGGCCTTTGCGGGCGGTTGAGGTTCAGGCAACTGGCGTCGTCGCCGTCGTGAATGCGCAACTGGACGAACCGCGCGCCTTCGAGGTCGGCCGGCGTCAGTCCGTATTTCCGGCGGGCTTCTTTCGCGTCGTTGAGGTCGCCCGGCACCGGCAGTGCGGACTCGCCGTACAGTGCGAACCCGCCGGCCGGCGAGGTCGCCCCGGTGTCTTTGCAGGGACTCTTCCGGTTCGCGCCGACGGCGACGATCAGGAAGGCCCCGCACGCCAGCAGCGCCACCGTCGCCAGGGACCGCCCCGGTCGGCGGGTAACGTTACGGACAGCCAGACCCGCGAACGTCATCCGTCCGCCGCCGGAAAATGCCGACAGTATCGAATGAATAAAGGCCAAACCGCCGACGAGCAAAACGGCCCCGGCCGCGAAGAAAACCGTCGTCGCGTCCTTATCGCCGCCGGCGCTTGCAAACAGGATTATCAACGCGACAATCACCAGGCCCGGACCGAGCCACAAGCCGGTTTTCTTTGCCGCGTGCACCGGCGGCGCCGACGCGCCGGCGAGCAGTTCCCTGGCCGGCAACTTCATCCGGCCTCGCAGCGTTATCCACATCGCCGCAAGTGCGATCAGCACGCCGGAGACGCCTCCGACGGCAAGCGTAAGCGGCTCGGCGTGAAAGCGGATTGTCGATGTCCCCGCCGCAGCGCCGGTCCAGACCGTTCCCAGGCCGAGGATAATCGCCTTCGTGTACAACAGCCCCGCGAATGCCCCGATAACGCCGCCGACCAGCGCGACCGCACCGCCCTCGATCAGCAGCATCCGCCGCACCTGCCGGGGGCGAAACCCCATCGCCAGAAGCGTCCCGATCTGCCGGCTGCGCTGCTGGATGCCGAAGACAAACAGCAGCCCCACCAGTAGCACCGCCGCGGCTATCAGGAACATGCTCATCCTCAGAAACAGCGATCCGAAATTCAGCGACTTTTTGCCGGCGGCAACGGCTTCGGCGCGGACAGGCCTGAAGAATAAACCGACCGAGGCCGGCTCAATCTCGCGCCGAAGCGCCTCGGCTGCGGCGCGTTCGCCCAGCGGGAGACGGACAGCCGTCAGGCCGCCGAAGCGATTGGACCACATTTCCTTACCCGCCCGCAGTGTAACGAACGCCTTGGGCGCGCCGCGATAACGGTTCCAGTATTCCTCATCCTTGTCTCTGACCTTGCGGGAATCGAAGTGAACCCCCGGCTTCCAGTCCTTGCAGTTTTCGATGCCGGCGACGCCGGGGAACTTCGGCATCAGTTCCCTATCGGCGGCGAGTCCTTCCATCGGCACGACGCGACGAATGCGAAATTTACTCGTGCGGGTCTGAAGTTTTCGCATCGGACCGATAACAAAATACTCGATTTCAATCTCATCGCCGACCTTCGCTTGCAGGTCGTCCGCCAACCATTTGTTGATAACAATCTCGTCGTCTTCGATGTCGAACGACAAACCGGGACGCCCTAAGCCCAGGGATTCGAATCCCTGGGCTTCTTCTCGATTACCGAGCGGACCTATCGCCGTTACCATTGAGTAAGGTGTGCTGTGTTTTCCGCATCTAATTTCGGTAACGAAATATGTCAGGACGCCGACGGCGCGGGGAAAAACCTTCCTCGCCGCCTGTTCGACGGGATGCTCAATAAACACCCTGTCCGTGCGAAACTCGCCGTAACCGTCGAGCAGTTCGCGCAGTTCCAGTTCGGCGTCGGCGAGTTTCCAATGCTTTCGCATCGCAGCGCCGGCCGACCTGGGATTTATTTTCGCTCCCTGTCCAACCAGGAGCATATTCGCCTTGCCGGTGCGGCCTATCGCTGCCTGCAACATCTCCAGCGGGACGAAGGCGGTCATCGGCGCGACCTGTTCGGCGCGGAGGCTGAAGCGGCCGAATTGGGCCTCCGAAGCGACGGCCTTGACGGTCAGTCGCATCACGGCTTCGGCTTCGGCATCGCCGGACATCGGCGCATCGTCCGACATCAGGCCCGGCTTGCGGATGCGAAGGACGACAATATCGCCGGGGCGGACGTTGAGCCTTTCTGCCAGCGGTTCGTTCAGGACGACTTCGCGGGGGGCTTTACCTTCCAGCAGGGCATCGGCGTTCCCCAGTTTCCAGAACCGCTCATCGACTCCGAGGACCCGGATACGATTTGCCCGGTCGCGGGTTTCGGGATTGACGGCTGTGGCGTTCAGGCGGATTACCGGCGCGACAGTCGCACCAAGCGCGCCCGCCAGGTCGTCGGCCAGTTCAGCCCGGAAAAACCGCTCATCTGTCCCGGCGGCGAGAGTTACCTTTCCAAGCCGGCGTTTGGCGACGGCGGCGAGGCTGTACCCGATCGAATCGCCCACCGCCAGCGCGCCGACCAGAACGGCCGTTGCGACCGCGACGCCGGCGGCGACGCCAAGGTGCCCACGCAGGTAAAAGCCCGCGCTGCGAAATATCAACCGCCAGGTCGTCATTTACGGTTAGTCTTTCCTGAACAACACTTTTGTAGAAGCGGAAACACCAATAGCGGGATTACCGGATTTTGAGATTACAGGACAAAACAATAAAAAAATCCCTGTAATCCTGTAATCCCCATAATCCTGCTATCTTTGTTTTTTGTAATTAAATCAGTACGCCGTCGTGCAGTTCGAGCATTCGGTCCATTCGCCGGGCCAGGTCCATCGAGTGTGTTACGACTATCAGCGCGGCGCTTTCGTCGCGGTTCAGTTCGACCAGCAGGTCGGCGAGGTTGTTTGAGGCGGCCTCATCCAGCGAACCGGTCGGCTCGTCGGCCAGCAGCAACTTCGGGGCGTTGATAAGCGCGCGGACGACCGCGACACGCTGGCGCTCCCCGCCGGAGAGTTGACCCGGACGATAGGAAGCCCGTCGCTCAAGCCCGACCCGCTCCAGCAGTCTTTCGGCCCGCTCGGCGGAGCCGACCTGGCCGGCCACAAGGGTCGGCACAAGGACGTTTTCCAGAACGGTGCACTGCGGCAGGAGATGGTGGGACTGAAAGACAAAGCCGATCTGCCGGCTGCGGATGGCCGCCAGGGCTTTTTCGTCCTTTTGCCGGAGGTCCTGGCCGTTCAGCATCACACGCCCGGCGGTGGGCCTGTCCAGAGTGCCGATGATGTTCAGCAGCGTGCTCTTACCGGAGCCGCTGGGTCCGACAACGGCCAGAGCCTGGGCGGCATCGACGCGAAGCGACAGGCCCTTGAGAACCTCCGTCGGAGCCGCAGCGCCGGGTGATTCGTAGTGCTTGTATATGTCAGTCAGTTCAAGAAGCGGCGGCGTTTGCGTCATGGCTTCGCCTTATCTGTTACAGAGAATATTGAATAATGAACGGGGAATGTTGAATTTCGAAGTAAAAGAAACAAAAAGAAACAAAACGCCTATGAGGGATGTTGTTTTTTTTACTTCGTCATTCAAAATTCTCCGTTCAATATTCAACATTCTCTTTTCCCGGTCCGAAGGCATAGACCGCCCCATCCTCGCAGCCGACGATAACCGCCGAGGCGGCGACGGCGGGCGAGGCCGTTATGGGTCGGCCTATCTCATAAGACCATAATTCCGCCCCGTCGGAAAGTCGCAGCATGTACAGCCTGCCGTCGCCCGAGCCGACAATGACTTTATCGCCGCAGACAAGCGGCGAACTGTCAACGTGGCCGCCGGTTTTGAAGACCCAGACCCGCTCGCCGGTTTTGCGGTCGATGCAGTGGACACGCTCGTCCTGCGAACCGACTACAATGCGGTCTGCCGTTACCGCCGGCGAGGAAAGGACCGGCCCGTCCATATCGGTGTAACTCCAGAGGATTTTTCCGCCGGCGGGGTCGGCACAGATTACGCCGCCGCCGTGATGCCCTGTATATATCCGCCGGGACGTTACCGCCGGCGAGCCGACGACAGGAGCGCCGGCGTCGATCCTGCGGGCCAATGCGCCGTCGGCGATGTTGACGACGTGGATAACTCCGTTACAGTTGCCGAAGACGGCTTTGCCGTCGGCAACGGCCGGTGCGCCGTTGATGAAATGCTTCGTCTCATACGTCCAGACGTTCCGGCCCGAGGCGGCGTCCACGCAGTGCAGTCTTTCGTCGTAACTGCCGAAGAGGATGTACGTGTTCGCTCCCTCGCCCGGCGTCGCCCAGTTGGCTGAACCGATGATCTGAGCGCCGGCTTTGTATTTCCATTTTTCCCGGCCTGTCTCGGCGTCGATGGCGTAGAGGTGCGAATCAGTCGAACCGACCACCACCGTCCCGCCCACCAGCAGAGGCGGCGCTTCGATTGCCCCTTCGGTGGCGAACGACCAGAGTTTCCGCCCGTCGAGCAGGCTGACGGCATAGACATTTGAGTCGGCCGAAGCGACGAATACCCTCCCGCCGCCGACGGCAACCGACGATTTTACCGGCCCGTCTGTGTGGAATACCCAGATGAGTTTGAGTGAATCGCCGAGGCTGCCCTTGGCTTTGCCCCGCAGCGCCTGGTCGCCGCGAAAGACAGGCCAGCGGGCGTCGGCGACGTCGGCCTGTGCGAAACTTCCGCCGGGCGACGGACCGACAACGGCGAGGCCTTCATCTGAAACTGAAGTTGGGGCCTCGGCGTCCGGCCTGGCCGAACCGCTCATCATCACTATCGCCCACGCCGCAACGCCGAAAACGACCGCAAGGGTAATTTCAACTACTACAGACTTCATAACTGACATCCGTAATTGGTAATTCACGGAATAAGCGAATCGGCGTACTCGAATATCTCATCCATTCTTCCGAAGAGTTGCGGCTCGTCGCCGTGTCGAAGCGTCATTGCATCGTTGGTGTTCGGGAAAATCGCGGCATGGCCGGCGGCGAAGCCTACGGAGACCTTCTTGGCGTAGTGGTTGACGCGGGTGTACCACGGCATATACGGGACCTGCATCCGGCTGTTCATATCCAAAATCAACGCGGTAACGCGGTTGCCCTGCGCGTTGGCGCCGAGATCGTCGATGCACCGGCTGGAGTTTTCGGAGCCTGGCGCCCGCCCGTCGAGTTGGCGGTATAGGTACGAACAATGGGCCGAGGCGGAGGACTGCTCCTTAATCTTCACCAGGTCGCCGGACGGTTCGTTGGAGTTGTCGCCGGGGCAGAACAACATTTTAGGCTGGGAGAGGTAGCCTTCCAGCAG
Source organism: Planctomycetales bacterium (assembly GCA_030642005.1). GTDB lineage: Bacteria > Planctomycetota > Phycisphaerae > SM23-33 > SM23-33 > JAUWNJ01. The sequence continues at coordinate 3,635 of DAOWOP010000059.1, read as the reverse complement.
CGCGCCGTGTGCGTCGTAGGTCTTTCGGACGTCGCCGATCCATATTCTGTGTGTGGCGATGTCGCAGATGCGCGGGCAAAAGCCCGGCGGCGCCAGCAGCAGGTCGGACTCAGGCCCGGTGGGGATTTTACCGTTCTGTTCCACCGAGTACATGTGTATCGCACGCAACTGCCCGCCGACGTTCGTTATGCACACCGTATGACAGGCCAGTTCCTTCGCACGCGACAGCGTCGGTAAAAGCATCGACACAAGCAGCGCGATAATCGCCACCACCACCAGTAATTCAACGAGTGTGAAACCGCGACGAGAAACCGACATCCGTTTTACTCCTTTCCTATGCAATAGAGATTCTTGTAGCCGCGAACGTACAGGCGTTTGCCACGAAATACGGGCGAGGAGCGGAACGTTTCCAGTTTATTCCTGGCTACCTCTTCGTATTCCCGTCCCGGCTTCATCACGACGGTCGTACCGTTGTCGCTGCTGATAAACAGGTAATTTCCCGCCAGCGTGATGCTGGGATAGACAGTTCCGCCGCCCAGACGGAGGTTCTTCGTATAGACGACCGAGCCGTCTTTGGCGTCGATTACACTCAAGATGCTTTTTTGCGTAATTGCGTAAATGAGTCCGTTGTTGAGCACCGGCGAGGCGTAGTAGCGGTCCTTCTTCAGCCTGGTTTGCCAGTGGGGTCGGCGATTGAATTTTTCGCCTGCGTTTTCGGGCAATTTCACCGCAGCAGCGGGGTCCTGGATAAAATACGCCATGCTGCCGTCGATAATCGGCGTGTTGTAACTCAATTTAGGCAGGCGACTGGTCAGAACCTCCCCGTCGGAGATGCCTACGACGCAGCCCCTGGAGGTAATCACCGCGTCGGCGCCGCCGACTCTGGCGCGGGCCAGCGAACCCCAGCACTGCCTTGACTTGGCCTTCCAGAGAACCCTTCCGCTTTTCACATCCAGGGCGAAAAGGTCAATTACGTGGACAAGGAGTTTGTCGCCCACAAGCAGTGGCGAGGCGCTGTGCCCGTACCCGTGGGTTGGCTTTTCTATCAGTTTTATCCACTTGCGATTGCCGGCGAGGTCGTAACACGCCGCCACGCCCGTACCGAAGAGCACATATACGTGCTTACCGTCGCTGACGGGTGTACTGGAGGAGTATCCGTTGGTTTTATGGACTTGCGGCAGGCGGTATTTCGCAAAGGGCTTCATCTGGTTTTTCAGCGCCCGAATCTGCCCGCCGAGGCGGTCGATCTTTTTTTTCAGTTCCGCGTCGTCGGGCGTCTTTCTTGATTGCCGGCGCGCCTGGCGGCGTTCGCGTTCGAGCGGGGCGATTTTTCGGGCAATGACTTCGGCCTTGGTGTTGTCGCTTTTGGCCTTGGCGGCGCCGGCGGCATCCAGCATGTCGAAGTAGGTGTTCGTCCTGGCCCAGAGGATTTTGCCGTCGGCGAGGTTGGCACACAGAAGCGTTGTCGGTTCGGAGCAGACGAAAAGTTTATTGCCTACGATTATCGGCGTGGAGTTGCTCCAGCCGGGCATCGGCGTCTTCCAGACGACATTGGTATCGGCCGACCATTTCGTCGGCGGTGCGGCGGCGGGGTATTTGCCCGTCCCGTCGGTCCGCCACCCCACCGCCCCGGCCGCTGCGGCAAAGGCGACGAGCGAACATACGAGAAAAAGCGGCGCTGTTTTCACTGTTTCTTCCTTACTTGACGGTTTCCAGCAGTTTCCCGGCGGCCGGGTTCGCCTCGGTCGGTTCAGGGGCTTTTTTGACCGGCGGGAGTTTTGCCCTCGACGGCTTGGGGGCGACCTTCAGGCAGAGGAGTTTTCCCTGGTAACTCCGGCAGTAAATCCGCCCGTCGGCCAGGACCGGGACGGTCCAGCAGGTACCCGAAAGAACCTTCTTTTTAGCGAGTTCTTTGTATCCGTTCGGCGAAGGCTCGGCGATGACCAGCGTTCCTCGCTGCTCCATAATGACCATCTTCCCGTCGGCGATCATGAGTGAACTTTGCCGGCCAAAGCCTTTCTGCGACCACTTGACCTCGCTGGTGGCGAAGTCCAGACACTTGAACCGATTTGACCAGTCGAAGCCATAAAGGTGTCCCTTCCACAGGACGCAACTGCTGAACTGGTTGGCCATCTTCTTGTTCCGCCAGAGGACGGAAAGTTTTCCACCGCCGATTTTCAGCAGCGTGCAGCCGACGCCGTAGCCGGAGGATATGAAAACTTTATCGCCGGATATAATCGGGTCGGCGGCGTTGACGAGATGCTGGTTCTTACAATAGTGCCGGCTGACGCTTTCGCCGGAAGCGATGTTCACTATCTCCAGGTGCGTTCCGCTGAATATGGCTGCGCATTTTCGACCGTCCAACTCGAAGGTTACAGGCGTGGCGTAACCGGCCTTTCCAGCGCTGCTCTTCCAGACGATATTTCCGGTCTTTTTATCCAGCGCCACGCCGGCGCCGCCGACGTTCAGTATCACCAGTTTGCCCGCGACCAACGGCGAGCCGGCAAAACCCCACGTCGGAAGCCCGGCGCTGAGTTTCTTCCTCCAGCGTTCCTTGCCCGACGCGGCGTCGAGGCAGAATACGTGGCCGGCCCGACTGATGGTATAGACGCTTTTGCCGGCGACCGTCGGAGTGGCGCGCGGGCCTTTGTAACTACCCTGTCGGCAGGGATAGGTATGTTTCCATACCTCTTTGCCCGTATCGGCGTTCAGGCACCAGACCGTATCGTTCCTGCTGTCATTACCCATCGTATAGACGCGGCCGCCGACGACGGCCACCGATGAGTAACCCGCCCCGACCGTTTTTTCCCAGAGCACCTTAGGCTCCTCCTTCAGCCAGGCCTCAAACCAGCCTTTTTCGCCGGAGACGCCGTTGTGCTTAGGCCCGCGCCAGTTGGGCCAGTCGGCAGCGGCGGCCCGATCCGCCGCCGGGAGCAGAAGTGTAACCGCCGCTGCGACAATCGCCGCTGATGCCGAAAGGCGCCGGTATGACAATGTGAAAAATTTCATTTTCGGAGTTCCTCCGAAGAAAACGCCTGGGACTCGTTCAAAACCGTCGGTTCGCCGGTGCAACATATATAACCCATCCGCCGCGGTGGAGGGGCGGGGTTTTTTACAATTCCAAAACCGACGCCGATGGATTTTCGTTAATTACCCAAACTGACCGTTCTTGAAAACAAAAGCAGGATTACAGGATTTGATATTATTATACTGGGCGCACAAAGTAAATGCGCTGGCGGGCGATAAACGAGCCGCGACCGTGAGGAGCGGTCAGACCGATGCGGAAGTTTTAATGACCGCTCCTTTACAGTCGCGGCTCGTAAGACGCTCTCAATGCAAACGCATAAACTTTGTGCGCCCGGTATTACAAACCTGTGCCACCAGAGCGTTACCCCGAATTGAACCAAGCCGGACCCACTTGTTTCATCATGGCACACCTTCCTGTGCAGTAACGACTTATGGAACATTGAACCTGTCGGCGTTTGTCGTCGTTGATAGCGACTGTCTTGACTTTCAAGCAATTTCTGTTCTCCACGGCTGATTATTTTTCAACATTGTGTTGAGGATCGTCAGCAGTTTCCGCATGGCGGCAACAAGTGCTACGATCTTTCTCTTACCACTTTCCACAAGCCGTT
>DAOWOP010000187.1 GCA_030642005.1 Planctomycetales bacterium | reverse complement strand
CAGGACGCACGAGTTCACCAAACTCCACTCGCGCAACATCGCCGTTGACGTGCCGGTCAAGGCCGACGGAGAAACGGTGGTAACTTACACGGTCGAATACACCTGGTGATTTTCAATTTCCGATTTCCAATTGGCGATTTCCAATTGAAAAACAGAAGTATCGCGCGGCGGGTTGGGAAACCCGCCGCGTATTTTTATTGTTGGGTGGCACCTTCAAGCGGAGCGGAACGAAGTGGAGCGGAGCTTGTGGGTGTACTATGCCTTGTCCATCCAACACCCACAACCTCCGCTTCGCTCCGGTTGAAGGTGCCACACCACGTTATTGTCGTACGGCGTTGATGAAGGCTTGGACTTTTTTCAGGTCCTTTACGCCGGGTGATGATTCTACGCCGCTGGAGACATCGACCATCCATGGCTGGACGATTCGGACGGCTTCGGCGGCGTTTTCGGCGTCCAGCCCGCCGGACAGCACCAGCGGCGGAAGATCGGCGAGTTTGCCCGCGTCCCGCGCCTCGGCCACCCACTGCCAGTTGAACCGTTCGCCCGTCCCGCCGGCGACGTTTGGGTTGTATGTGTCCAGCAGGACGGCTGCGATGTGCTTGAGCGACCGCACGCTGTCCAGCCAGGCGTGGACTTCGTCGATCCATGCCGAATCGCGGATACGGAAGGCCTTGATGCACGGAACCGATAAATCCTCGACGATTTCCGGCGGCTCGTGGCCATGGAGTTGCACCATTGTCAGGCCGGCCTCGGCGACGATGCGGTTAATGGTCTCGGCGTCGCTATCGACGAAGACGCCGACAGCCTCAGCCGGTGGGGGGATGGCATCGACCACCGCGCGGGCCTGGGCCGGCGAAACCTGACGCGGAGATTCGGCAAAGACCAACCCGATCGCATCTGCGCCCATCCGCACAATTCTGGCCGCCTGTGTCGGCTTACGCAGACCGCAGATTTTAATTCGTGGTTGCATCGGTTTTTTTCTTATTAACCACAGAGGGCACAGAGTTCACAGAGATTTTAAAAAATACTATTTCATTGTTTTTCGAGACTTATGGGTTTTCTTCATAAGCGATTATGTGCAGGTTTCAGCCTGAAAAAAACAGATTGTCATTTTCCTAAATTGTTCGTAAGTTTCTTTTAAATCAGCAACTCTGTGATCTCTGTGTCCTCTGTGGTAAAAAATCCTCGGACTAACTTTCCGAATTACCCTTGACGTAGAGCGTCTGTGTCGGGAAGGCGAATTCGATTGCCTCTTCGTTGAACCTGCGGAGCAGTTCCATATTGAACTCGTGTGTGAATTCCAGGTATTCCCACCAGTCCGGCCCGGCTCCGCCGCGCTCCGCCGCGACGAGCGGGGCGAACCAGTAATAGACGACGATGTTCAGACTGGCCGGGTTGAATTCGCTGAAATATACCTGTCCCGGTCTGTCGGCTGGGAATTGGTCCTTTCGGGCGTCGAGCATTTCCCGGATGATCTCGACGGCGCGGAGAACCTTCTCCGGCGGGGTGTCGTAGGTAATCGTTACGTCCAGGACGCGCTTGATGTAAGGCCGGCGACTGACGTTCTCCACCGGCGAGTTGGCCACGACGGAGTTGGGTATCGTAACCAGGTGCCCGGTGAGCGTCCGAATCCGCGTCGAGCGAAAACCGACCTCCTCGATGATACCCTCGTGGCTGCCTATCTTGACCCTTTCACCCATCTGGAAGGGCCTGTCCGTGAAGATCGTTATCGAGCCGAAGAAATTGGCGAGCGTGTCCTTAGCGGCCAGTGCGAACGCCAGACCGCCGATACCCAGGCCTGCCAACAGCGTGCCGATGTTCCAGTGAAAGATGTTCTGGGCGATGAACAGGCCGGCGACGATGATTGTGAATATACGCAGCGTCTTGCGGATGATGGGAACTAACTGGTCGTCCAGTTGAGTGTGTGTCTTTGACGTCAAATGCAGGAGGAACTTCTCCATGACGTCCACGAGGCGATAGACGCACCAGCCGGAGGCGATGACGGCGATGGTCTGGCAGACGGCCGTCCACAACCACGTGAAAGTCTTCTCGTTGCCGTTGGCGTCGGTAAAGACAACATTATCGAGGCTCATGAACGCCTTGGCCGAGTAAAGCCCGGCTGCGAAGATAAGCAGAGCGGCCGGCTTGGCTATAGAACGAAGGATCGTCCCCACAGCGACAAATCGTTCGCCCCGGATTAACCTTTGCCCCTGACGGATAAGGACGAACGAGATGATCTTGCCGACGATAAACGTAACCAGCAACACGCCCAGCAGAATCGCCCACTGCCAGATGGTGTTGTTGAGAAATTCCGTGTGGTACCAGACATCCCCAGCGGCCCGTGTCGTTTGTGCGAGAGTCAATATCATTTCGGCGGTTCCTGAAAAGGAAAGATAGCGGGATTATAGGGATTTAGAGATTACAGGATAAAAGAAGATTAAAAAAATCCCTATAATCCGGTAATCTCTGTTGTAATCCACTTAACCCGGTTGCGGGATTGTAACGACCGGACAGGGTGAATGCAACCGTTCCGACATTCTGGAAAAAGGTGTTTTGTGATTCGCCGGTTACGTGGTAAAATAAGGCGGACCGGGATTCGCAAGCGGTAATTTTTCACCGCTGCGAGAGAGGTCTCCCTCCGCCTCTCGGCTTCCCGGTCCGCTTTTCTATATCGGCCTCCTTCAAACGCATATCCAGCAAGGTGTTTTACAATTTAACGAATTTGTGGTCTTGCGCAACTACTTATCGCGCAAGGTGTTAGCGAATACGTCTTTGTTTAAAAGAGTTATTCGTTCTTGACTTGCAGGTTTAAGCCGATTAATGTAGTATATGTAGTCAGGTCGCGGTCGGGGAATTGTTTTCCGGCCCGACCATGGGTAAGTAACGGAATGACCGGTTTCAAGAGTAGTATGGCAGGGAAGTCGTGTGAAGAGTTGTTCTCCCGTTGCGGGTGCGTGGATGCGATTGAAAAATCGCCTTCGTAGCGTCGTCTTCGGGTCAGAAATTAAAGGCAGTTAACGTCATGACCGTATTGGTCAAAGATGTATCAGGATGTTGGAATTTTCCAGATGCGATTCACAAGCGTCCGGGGCCTTGGCCTAATTGCCGGGCCGTTCCGGCAGTAACGCGACGATGGACGCAAATGCGTCCATGTGCATCCGATGACTGCATGAAATTATTCTGACCCGGAGAGGGCCGGGAACAACGCAACTCCCGCAGAGGCGGTCTTCGACACGCACCTGCCGCTGACACCAGCGCCGAAGGTGAAAAACCCTTCGCGCCGGCGTCCGCCATACTCCCAGCCGGCAATATAAAGGAATATAATAATGAATATCTATGCGCTTCTGGCGGAGATAAGCAGCGGGGAGTTATTGACTGTAGTAGTCAGCGGGGCGGTCGGCATTGCTGTGGGGGGGTTGATTCGCAATCTCGTGGTAAGGTGGCAGGGCAAGGCCCTGGGGCGGGAGATTGAGGCCCGGCGAGCCGCCGCTGAAGCCGAGGCCGAACGCATCAAGGCGCAGGCCCAGGCGGAGGCAAAAAGCGAATTCATCACCCGCCGAAAAGAATTCGACGAGGAAACCAAAATCGCCGGGAAGGAACTTCGCGGCGAGGAAAAACGCATCTCCAAACGTGAAGACCTTATCAACCAGAAAATGGAGATGCTGGCGATTAAGGAACGATCGGCGGAAACGGCTGAAAAGGCTATCAAGGAACGCGAAAAGTCCCTCGTCGCCAAGGACCGCCACCTGAACGAATTAATCGCCCAGCAGAAAAGCCAGTTGCTAAAAGTGGCCAACCTGTCGATGGAAGATGCACGGAAAATTCTCCTGGCCGAGGTCGAGAAGGATATCGATGCCGATGCGGCACAGTTGGTCCAGCGCCGGCTCGAAGAGGCCGAAGATACCGCCGAGTCGAAAGCCCGCGAGATCGTTACGATGGCAATCCAGCGCTACGCCGCCGAACAGACCAGCGAGGCCACCGTTTCGACCGTCAGCATACCGTCCGATGAAATGAAAGGTCGCGTCATCGGGCGGGAGGGCAGAAACATCCGCGCCTTCGAGGCGGCCACCGGCGTCGATGTGATCGTGGACGATACGCCCGGCGTGGTGGTCATCTCGGCGTTTGACCTGGCCCGACGGGAAGTGGCGAGACTGGCCCTGGAAAAACTCGTCCAGGACGGGCGAATCCATCCCGCGCGGATTGAAGAACTGGTGGAAGATACGCGAAAGGAAGTCAATCGGCGGATACAGGAAATGGGCAAGCAGGCGGTAGTCGATGTCGGCATTCGCGGCTTGCACGCCAAACTGGTCAACCTGCTGGGTCGGCTGCATTACCGGACAAGTTACGGGCAGAACGTCCTTCAACATTCAATGGAAGTTGCCTTCCTGTCGCAGATGATTGCCGATGAAATCGGCTTCGACGGGACACTGGCCAAGCGGTGCGGGCTGCTTCACGACATAGGCAAGGCCGTCGATCACGAGGTCGAGGGCACGCACCCGCAGATCGGCGCCGACCTGTGCAAACGGTACGGCGAGTGTGCCGAAGTCATCGAGGCCGCCGCAGGGCACCACGGCGACATTCAGACGCAGTTCATCTTCACGCCGATAGTGTCAGCCGCCGACGCCATTAGCGCATCGCGCCCCGGCGCGCGGCTGGAAACGCTGGAGCGGTATCTCAAACGCCTGGAGAAACTCGAAGACATCGCGCGTGCTTTTGAAGGTGTCAAGCAGGCCTACGCCATACAGGCAGGCCGGGAAATCCGCGTTATGGTCGATGCAGAGAACGTGGACGACCACCTTTCAGCCAAGGTCGCCCACGACATCGCCAAGCGGATCGAGGAAGAGTTGCAGTATCCCGGCGAAGTCAAGGTAACGCTAATCCGCGAAGTCAGATGCGTCGAATACGCACGATAGCAGGACAACGCGGGTTATTAAAAAAACGATCGGAAGCCGTTATTTTCCCGGCCTGCGTTGTCGGGCTGGTTTTCCCATCGGCTTCAGGCGGGGGATTTTTGTCTTTGGGCCTTTTCGCTCCATTTTGGTCTCTGGGACGATCTTGCCGTCAATGGTTACGTTCTCCGACTTGCGAATGTCATACTTCTTTTTGACCTTCTCGAAGCGGTTTTTGGATATGTCGATGTCCCTCGGCATGGTGCCTTCGACCACGATGCCGTTGTGCTTTCCCCATGTGATGATGATTGCCGTTCTTGTGATGTTTCGGAACAGGTTGCCCTTGATAAGCCCTGCCCCGTCGCGGATGCCCAGGCCCATGCGGACGTTT
>DAOWOP010000130.1 GCA_030642005.1 Planctomycetales bacterium | reverse complement strand
TGGGATTTGGGACTAGGGAAAAACGGAAAAACAGAGACCCGCCTTCGCCAGGACTTCCGTCTTCGCTTCGCCGAGACAAGGCGGCGTGGCAAGGGACGCGTATAGTGCGCCCGTGTGTTTTTTGACAAGTGAATAGAGAGAAGACAGGGACTTGCCGTCAGGCCACGGCACGCCTGCCGTGCCAGGGGGACTTGGGTCTAGGGACTTGGAAAAAAACGGAAAGACAGGGACCAGGGACTAGAAAAACAGAACCCTGAACTCCGAACTCCGAACTGATTTACCGATTCACCGATTCACCGATTCACCGATTCACTGATTTACCGATCAACCAGTCAACCGGCGTGCTCGCTTCAGCGAGGCATGGCGAAACGGCAAGCCGGGCCGTTTGGGCAAGATAGGCAAGACCGAAGTCCGCGGATTACACAGATTACACGGATTCAGAGGACGAAAATACAGAACTGCTTGTCCGTCAAGGATTTACGGATTTTAAAAACTTTCCCAAACTTTCCCAAACTTTCCTAAACTTTCCCAATCTTTCCGAATCTTTCCGAATCGTTCCGTTTCGTTCCGTTTCGTTCCGAATGGTTCCCATTCGTTCCGTATTGTTCCGAATTTGGTCCGCTCTATGAATTGCGGCACAGCATCGTGTAAGGCCCGTCGGGTATGACAGCGATGCGGGCGGTCGGGTGGGCGGCGACAAACTTGTCAATGGCGCGCTGGGCGCGGATGCGACCGCCGCAGCCGCACCGGCAACAGCCGGAACATCCTCGCCCGCCAACACCGCCGCATCCGCCGGTACGCGAAGCACCATGCCGCTCTTGTCGTAGAGCAGTCTGACCGCTTTGGTCTTCACTATTTGATGCCGGCGATGACCTTGGCCCTGTCGGATTCGGACCAGTCCATCATATGGAAGTAATCGTATAAGCAGATGTCGGCCAGACCCTTCTCGGCGCACAACTGAATCTGCTGAACGAGCGTATCGGCCGTCTGGCCCCAGATAAACCCCATGCCCATGATGAACTCTGCGCCCTTGGCCGTTGTCGGTCCTGCCTCGGCGATCTCGGCAGCCATGTCCAGATGAGGCGTGTACCCCATGGTAACGGCGTAGTCCAGATAGCCCTTGCGGCACCAATCAGACCAGTCCTGAAAGATGGCCCAGTAATGCCTGTCGTGAAAGATTTCCCCCATTTCCTTTCCCGGCAAGATGCGGTCAGGCAGGAGGGGCTTGTCCGGCGAGTCGGTCGCGTGCCGGCCACACGGGAAAAGCGCCGCCGAGACCTTCTTGCCCGCCTCGCGGACCTTCCCGGAGACGCGCCCGACGAAATCAGTCAGACCATCGACGTTGAATTGGTTCCAGGCGTCCCACAGTTCGGAACCTTCATCCAGTTCGCGGGGGTCCTTGCCGAACTTCTGACGGAACTGGTCGCGGTGGTAATCGCAGTAACAGGGCCTGCTCGGGTAACGGATGTAATCCAGGTGGAAGCCGTCAATCGGGTATCGCTCGACGAGTTCAGTTACCAGCGACAGCATGTACTCCTGCGATTCGGGCCTCAGCGGGCACATCGTCAAATTGCCGTCGCCGATGTCAACGGCGCTGCCGTCGTAATCAATGGCGACCAGTTCCGGATGCGCCTGCGCGCCGTCGCCCCAGAAACAGAACCACGGATGCAGTTCGATGTCGTGCTTCTTGCACTCTTCGCAGAAGACCTCCAACAGGTCCCATCCGTAGTAGTTCTTCTCGATGTCGCTTTTGTAGCCGTTCGTGTTGTCGTGTGTCCTGACGCACGGAAAGAGGAGATTGAAACCCATCTCGGCGCAGTCGGAAACGATCTTGCGAATCTGCTCGGCCCCGGCGGCAGGGTCCTTCGGTATTCTCTCACGAAAATGTCCTTCCAGTGCGATCCAGAGGGCCTTTTTGCGAAAGTCGCTCATTTTGCTTACTCCTTATAAATAGGTTTCTTTCTTTCGAGCGAGGTATTCTACCGCCTGTCCGTGCCGCGTCAAGAACGTTCGGCCTATAGAACGGAGGCTCTTCCGCTGCACAGATGTCAATTCGTCGCCCACATTGCACTCCACCAGCCGGAATCACCACCGATTGTGGCGAACTTTTGAATCGTCGTATCGGTTCGCCCGCGGCTTCTGCTCGGCCGGGTAGCCGATGGAAATAAGGGAAAAAGGTGTAATGTGATCCGGGATGCCCAGCAATTTTCGGAACTCCACAACCCGTTCTTCTTCGGGATAGACACCCAGCCAGACCGCTCCCAGTCCGGTAGCCTGTGCGGCAATTAGGATGTTCTCCGTAGCCGCCGAGCAGTCCTGTACCCACCAAAGTTCCTTCCTGGCTACTTCCAACTTCACCAACTGTTCGTCGTAACAGACCAGGATTGCAGCGGGGGCTTCGGTCAGCATCGCCGAATATGGATGGAACGTGGTAATCTCAATCAAAGTCTTACGGTCGTCGATTACTACAAATCGCCAGGGCTGTTGGTTGCCCACCGACGGTGCGCTCATGGCGGCGGCCAGCATCGCTTTTATCATCTCTTCAGGCACGGACTGGTCGGTGTACTTGCGGATGCTTCTGCGGGAAAGAATAGCGTCCATGGCGTCCATGTTTCGCTCCTGCTTTGTTACTGTAGTTTTGCTATACGGAAAAACTCGTCTTTCAGTGCCGGGTACAGCCGGCGGTATTGTCGGTAGTAACGGGCGTAGGCGCGTCTGGCGGCGGGATCGGGTTTTATCGTCCGCATTGTCTTGACGACAGCCTTGCAGGCCTGTCGGACGGATGCGTATCCGCCGACGCCGACGGCGGCGAGAATGGCTGCGCCATAGGCCGGACCTTCCTCCGTCCGAACTGTAACGCAGGTCGAACCGTAGATGTCAGCCTGCATCTGCCGCCAGAGGGCGCTTCGTGCACCCCCGCCGGAAAGGCGAATCTGCCTGGGCTTGACACCATGGTCGCGGAGAATTGTCAGCGCGTCGTTCATCGCAAACGTTACGCCCTCCATCACCGAACGGATCAGTTCGACTCGCGTAGTGCGTGCGGTGATCCCGATCCATCCGCCGCGGGCGAGCGGATCGGCGTGCGGCGTCCGCTCGCCGGTCAGGTAAGGCAGAAAGAACAGCCCGCCGCAGCCGGCATCGGCCCTGGCGGCCTGGCGGTTAAGCGACTCGTATGAATCGCCAAGCGTGCCGCGCAACCATTTGGCCGATCCGCCGGCAGAGAGGATGCAACCGAAGATGCAGTACTCGCCCGCCACAGCCGAGCAGAACGTCTGGACCCCGCCGGTCGGGTCGGTGATGTATTCGGGCGAGTGGGTCAGGACTACGCCGGAGGTTCCTATCGCCGCCGAGACCAGCCCGGCCTTCACGACGCCGCAGCCGACTGCGCCGGCCGGCTGGTCGCCCGCGCCGGCGACTACAGGCGTTCCGACAGAGACGCCCAATTGCCTCGCCACGCGACGAGTAACCAGGCCTGTAATCTCGTGCGACTCATACACCGGCGGGAGAATGGCGCGATCAATCCCAAAAAGTTCCAGCATCTTCGCCGACCAGTCTCGCTTCGACTGGTCCAGCATCAGCGTCCCGGACATGTCCGAAACGTCGCCGGCGTATTCGCCCGTCAGGCGAAGGCGGATGTAATCCTTCGGCAGGAGGATGCGGTGGATACTCTCATACACCCTCGGTTCATTTTGGCGAACCCACAGGAGTTTGGTCAGCGTGAACGACGTCATTGCGACGTTGCCGACGAGGCGGACAAGGGCAGCCTTTCCGCCGACGGTGCGTTCGATTTGTTCAGCCTGTTCGGCGGTGCGTTGGTCGTTCCAGATGATCGCCGGGCGGAGAGGCTTGCCCGAGGCGTCCATGCAGACAAGCCCGTGCATCTGCCCGGAAAGACCGATGCCGGCAATCCGCGCGGCGTCGATTTTAGCGGCGGCGACAGCAGCGCGGACAGCCTTGACCGTCGCAGACCACCACTGGCGGGGCGACTGCTCGGACCAGAACGGCCTCGGCGCGCTGACCGTGTGTGGCCCAGTGGCCGCAGCAAGCACGCGCCCGCCGGTGTTCATAATCAACGCCTTCGTACCGGATGTACCAACGTCAATGCCAAGATAGTACGCCATGTGCTTTCTCCATCAGGATCAGTTCAGTCGCTCCGGCATTGAACCACGCGGCAATACTGTTGGCAAGCGTGAACGTTAGCGAAAAACGCTCCGGCTACGACAGCAGGTCTAAAATCGGGGAAGACTTGTTTTATCTGGACGCATTGAATGATTTCTGCTCTATTCGAAAAGGTTATTATTTTGATAAGGAGTTTCCCATATGGATTCATGTTCATCCGATTCAAGGAAATTGGCTCCACGTTTTGGGATCGGAGAGTGGTACGGAAAGTCTTTCATCAAAATGACGTCGGTTGAGCGGAAGCAATTGGCGGGCATAGCATTGAACCACGGTAAGCACACCTTGCAGCCTTGTCCTTTCAGGAATTCCGACGAGAACGCGAAGTGCACAAAGAAAGGCGGCGTCTGCTCTCTCCGCCTTTACGAAGATTGCGGCGACGGATCGGCTGTTCCATTACAAGGCGACGAAGGTGACTTGCGTACAGTGTGTCCGCATAGGTTCAAGCAAAACAATATCATTTACAAGACAGTTGGAAAACAAATATTAGGAACGTCGTTGCCGAAGGTGGTAAGTGAAATTCGTTTCCTGCAACGTTGCCGGAACGATCAAATTGAGATAAACAAATCCGGTAACCGCTGCGGCGATACCGGCAATGAAAGTTCCGGTTCTATCAAAAAAACCGCAAGAGAGGACGTAGGCAACATTGATAATGTGCTTGTTCATCCAACAGAAACACCAATGAAATGGTGCGCCTTGGAGATTCAAGCGGTTTACTTTTCCGGCGTGAGCATGAATCACATGTTCAGGCATATAAAGCAGTTCCAGTCGAACGACATCCCGTTCCCTGATGCGGTTCGTCGTCCTGATTACAGAAGCAGCGGTCCCAAGCGTCTGATGCCTCAATTGCAAATAAAGGTTCCGACGCTTCGGCGTTGGGGGAAAAAGATGGCGGTAATTGTGGATTCCGGGTTTTACCGAAATCTGGGGCCAATGGACACTGTCAAGGACATGTCTAACTGTGACATCGCATGGTTTGTAATCAAATATGACGAAAGCGGCGACATCGTCAAACTGATGATTGACGAACCCGAAAAGCAGACGCTTGAAAGTGCCGTTGAAGGACTTACTGGCGGATTCCCGATCTCCTTGGGGGAGTTTGAAGCAAAAATCAGAGAGAAAATCAATCAAACGTCGCGGAAATAAGGGTGAAACGAATAATTAATGTCTCGCCCAATCAAGATCGCGCCCGATTAGAAGTTCAGATTTGTTACTGTTCTGGCGGCTTTTCATCGCCACTGTTTCATATTCAAAACCGTATTTTTCAGCCCATTCTTTGACTTCGGTCGTGTTGTCATACGTAATGAGAAAATCGCCCTTCACCATGCTCATGACCTTGAGTAAACTCTCGTGGTCGATCTCTGAATGCCTGTAAAGCCTTTTTCCTGCAATCGTATATGGCGGATCAACGAAAAAAACAGAATCTTTTTGAGATGCGAATTCCTTGATCGTTTTCAAGCCGTCCTCGTTTCTGAATTCGATCCGTTTTTTTATTCCCGTGATGGCTTTAATTCGCTTCGCCAATGTGTCAGCGTACCATCGCGAACTTATACCATTCCCGTTTTCACCTTTTTTCATCAGGCTTGCACCTGGAGCCATGATGCCGCCATGCTGAACGCGATTCCTCAACAGCGCGGCAAAAGCCCGATCTTCAAGTATGCTGTTGTTTGACGAAAGAATCCGCTTGACGTTATCAATTGTCAGATCAAAACCAAGAATTCGTTCCGCCAACCTTGAACCCTTACCGTTCAGAATTGTTCGCCACACCGCTGCAACATCCCTGTCCAATTCGACCATGATGACCCTTTCGGCCAGTTCCTCAAAAGCAACTGTGAGTCCTGTAATCCCTCCGCCTGCGAAAGGTTCGATAAATATTCCTGGCTTGTCTGTCAGACTGGCCAACCAGCGGCGAAGATGCGGAACAAGCCAAGTCTTGCCACCCGGATAGCGAAAGGGACTTCGTTGTGGTACGGAAGAGACGTTCACAATCTGTTGAAGGGACGGAAACTGCGCTGTCGATTGACTGGTACTCAAAGGCATAAAATACTTTTACTGTCCCCCGTAACAGATAGGAAGAAAAAAAAGGAAGTCCGGCAGGGGAAATTGGTGTTCCACACTATCACCACCATGACAATTACAAAAAAAGGGTGACAAACAGTTGACACCGCCCCTGTGGCGCGCGATGCTGGCGACGAACCGTTACAGAAACGATTGGGGTCGGGTATGGCGGGTCAAGGGTCGGACAGGGATTCCGTGCAGTTTTCCCCCGCAGGCGGCTGGGGGAAAGGGGAATTCGCTCCTGCCGAACTGCCTGTAGTGAGTAGGTGCAAAAGCGGGGCTTTTACACTGGTCGAACTACTCATAGTCCTGGCGATCCTGGCTTTGCTTCTGGCGATGCTGATTCCGTCGCTTTCGGCGGCGCGTCGGCAGGCGTCTATGTCGGCCTGTGCGATGCAGATGCGCGGCGTCGGCGTGGCGCTGAAGCAGTTCGCCGTCGCAAATCGAAACCGCCTTCCGCTTTTTGCATTCAGCGATTACAATGGGAATCTGTCTCTAAGCGGGCATTGGGGCGGCTGGAGCCAGGCGAACGACCCGGATTGCTTCGGCAGGGACTATAAAGGGGGCATGGAAAACATTAATCTCTGGCGGCTCGTCTCCGGCGGGTACATCTCTGCGGGGCACTTAATCTGCCCGGGGGCTGAAGCGTCCAATACCGGCGGGTCCAGTAGTTACTTTCCCTACACGTCCAAGTTCAGCACCTATTGCCTGCGCATGCCGTACAGCGAGGACCTCTTTCGCACCACGCCTTCCCTGGCCTACTTGGAAAAGTGCGGACTGCTGGGCATATACATGCAAGAAGCCAGCGGAGAAGAATTCGGCTCCGTCTCGAACATGCTGACCGTTCCGCCGGTACGAATCGACTTGACCTACCGAGAGGTTCACCCGATCGACAACGAGCAGCGCACGATGAACTTCACCGACGGGGCGATTATGAGCGATACGTTCTGGTACCGGGATCACCATCGCCCGGCGGAGGAACTTCCGGGACTGACCACATACGAGGTCAGCGCCGGGTGGTGTCACGGTTCGAGGTTTAACGTCCTTTTCGGCGACGGGGCGGTCGAAGGTGTCGCCGACGACGGGACGGTGGAGGCGAATTCTGTCGGGCCTGACTCATCCCTGCCGAACGACGGCGCCAACTTCGCCTCTTACGCAATCACAGTCTGGCGATACTTCGAAGACAATCGCTGATGCCAGTAGTCAGTAATCAGTAGTCAGTAGTATGACAGCGCTACCTTCTCAATAGCCCCAGACGGGGC
>DAOWOP010000186.1 GCA_030642005.1 Planctomycetales bacterium | reverse complement strand
TGGCTTTAAGGCGCGTCGGTGGGTTGTGGAGCGGGCGCATAGTTGGATGAATCGCTTCCGCCGCATACTGACGCGGTGGGAGAAGAAGCCGATGAATTATTTGGCTCTGCTTCATTTTGTTTGTGCCATCATCACGTACCGTTGTGCCGGGTTATTAGGATAGGCTCTAAGCAATCTCGGCTGTACCATTGATTTCGGCACTCCAAGGCCGACGGCCCCAAGGGCCGTCGGCTTTGAGTATTTTACAAACCTTACGCTACGCTGAATATTGCACCCTTGCCGACGGTGATTGCCCAAACTTTCTATGAGCAATTTTCGATGTCCGGCAATTCCCCATTGCCTGTGGCGGCGTTGGTGGTAGAATGTGTCGCATTATGACACTTGAAAAGAAAATCACGATAGCGACGTTGAACAAGCACAAGTCCGCCGGCGAGAAGTTCGCGATGCTGACCTGTTACGATGCGACGATGGCGTCGGTTCAGCAGGAAGCCGGGGTCGAGGTGATCCTCGTAGGGGACTCACTGGCCGGGCCTGTGCTGGGTCTGCCGGATACCATCGGCGTGCCTCTGGACATATCGGTTGCTCTGACGGCGGCGGTCCGGCGAGGCGCGCCGCTGGCGTTCCTCGTAGCCGACATGCCGTTTCTGACTTATACCTCCCCGGCTATGGCGGTCGCCAACGCTGGCAGGTACGTCGTCGAGGCCCGCGCCGATTGCGTCAAGATCGAGTGCGACCGGCGATTTCTCGACACCGTTCGCGCGATGGCGACGTCCGGCATATCCGTCATGCCGCATATGGGACTGACGCCCCAGCGGGCAGGGCAGGTCGGCGGGTACAAAGTCGCCGGAAAGACATCCGAAGGCGCCATTGAGATAATCGAGACAGCCGAGATGATGGTCGAAGCCGGCGCCTCGGCGCTGCTGCTCGAGGCCGTTCCCCCGGAACCGGCGGAGATGCTCACAAAGCGAGTTTCCGTGCCCGTCATTGGCTGCGGCGCGGGGCCGGGCTGCGACGGGTTCGTCGTCGTTACGCACGATATGATAGGCCTGACCGCAGGCCACGTGCCGAAGTTCGTCAAGAAGTACACCGACCTCCGCAGCCCGATGCAGCAGGCATTCGAGACCTACGTCGCCGACTGCCGAAGCAGCGCCTACCCCGCACCCGAACACGGCTACGCGATGAGCGACGAAGAACTGACGGCGCTGAAGGCGTGGGCGGAGAAAAAGCATTAATGTCTAATGTCCAATGACAAATGACCAGTGAATGACCAATGGCGAATGACCAACCAATACTTGGGACGTTTCGACATTAGGCATTAGGAATTAGACATTGATTGGTCATTGGACATTAAAGATGTTCCGAAGGTTTCTCATCCCTGCTCTCTTTCTGCTCCTCCCGATGGGGATGCTGTATCCGCTATGGACCTGCCCGACTTCTGCCGGCGAGGACGACGTAGTTTATTACTGGCCTATGCGGATGATGGTTGCCGAGCAGGTTCGCGCGGGAAATTTCCCGCTGTGGAATGAACGTGAGGCCGGGGGCGTGGCGCTGTTTGCCGACCCGCAGAGTGGGGTCTTTTTCCCGCCGAACTGGATGTTCGGTTTCCTCCCGCCGAAACTTTCTTACAGCCTGTGTATCTTTCTGGCTTTCGCTCTGGCCGGAGGCGGGGCGTATCTGTATATGAGGCGCATCGGCCTGGCTTTGCCTGCGGCGGTGTTTGGTGCGGTGGCGTTTGAGTTCTGCGGTTTCATGGTAGGCCATCGCGTGCATCTGGGCATAATCCAGTCGGCGGCGTTTCTGCCGTGGGGGCTTTGGGCCATTGAGAAGGTTCGCACCAGCGGCAGGGCGGGCTTTGCGTCGATGGCGCCGATATTCGCGTTGACACTGGCGGCGGGACATTGGCCTACGGCGATAAATCTGGTTGTGGTCTGGCTGATTTATCTGCTGATTCGAGGTCGGCCCATTAAGCGGGCGCTGGTGGTGGGCGCTGCGGCGGCGGTTATCGGTTCCGCCGTGCTTGCCCCGCAGATAATCGCGACAGCCTCATATATCCAACAGACCATTCGTTCGGGCGTCCCTTACGTCGTCGCCGGGGAAAACTCCTTCTTCCCGCTGGCCGGCGTGCTGGCGTTTTTCCCGTTCATCATGGGTGGCAGGACGCCGAACTTCTTCTCCCAGCAGTGGTGGGGGCCATGGCACCAGTGCGAGATGCTGGGTTACGTCGGACTTGTAACGCTGACGCTTGCGTCGGCGGCGGTGTGGCGGCTCTATCGAAAACGCAGCGTCTCGCCGATGAGCAGCATGGTCAAATTGTGGACGTGGATACTCATCGGCGCAGCCCTTTGGGCGCTGGGGTATTACCTTCCGACGTATCGGTTGATTCACATGATACCGATTTTCGGCTCGGTGCGCTGCCCCGCCAGGATGCTGCTGGTGATCGATTTGGCCCTGGCGGTCCTGGCTGCGATTGGGATTGACGCATTGGTGCGAAAACCGGCAGCCGATCTCGGCAGGACGCTCCGCCGGGCGGCGACGCGATTTCTGCCGGTGTGCATGTTCGGCGCATTGGTGGTCCTGGCGCTGGCGGAGATGTGCGACGGCGGATTATTCAGCATCGGTCAGTTCCTGACCATCCCGGCCGGCGCTGATGCCCATGACATAATGGCTGCGGCGTTGAGTCCGCTGTCGGCGGCGGTCTATGTCCCGCCGGCGCTGGCGGTCGTTACAATCGTTGTGGTGTGGTGGTTCACGCGATTGCCGCGCAAGCGGACATGGGCGCTGACGGCGATGGTGATTGTCGATTTGTTCTTCATCGCCCGCTTCGTGGACGTCCCTGCAAGTGGCCGGCCTTGTCCCGATCCGCAACATTCACCGGCGGCGGCATGGCTGAAGGAAAATGCGCCGGATGAACCGTTTCGCATCTGGGGCCTGTCGAGGTCGTATCATCATCGCCCAGCCGAGTTGCTCCTTCCCAAGACGTGCGCGGCGATGGGCTTTGAGACGATTTCGTATTATGGCCCGTTCCAACCGGGCGAACATCCGCTTCTGTTCGGTTTCCGGTCGTGGGGCGAGAACTACGAATGGGCCTGGTTGATCCGCCGAAACCACCTGCTGAGCCTGTATAACGTTCGGTACATCCTGGCTGCCGATCCGGAGTTTTGTCGTGTAATCGAATCGGTACAAATACCAACCGAGCCGGCCTCGCCGGACGGGCCTGACCTGCTGGGCGAAAACTGGGCTGAATCGGAGAATGTCGCTGCCCAGGCCGGTCGGGTGTTGACGTTCCGCTCGCCGTCGTTTTACTCATCGGCATCGGCGGCGCAGGATGTCGTGCTGGAAGCGGGTAAGGTTTACCGCATCGTCCTGGACGCCCGCGCGCCCAAAGGGGCCGGCAACTGCATAATGGCTGAATATCTGACCGGTTCGGACGACCAGGCCGGGTACTCGGTTAATCCGGCCATGCTGCGAATCGACATCGAGCGGCTGACGGCGCGCTGGCGGCATTTTGAGTGGACATTTCGCACACCCGCCGGCACGGCAGCGAGCAAAGGAACATTCCGCGTCAAAACCAGCAGCGATCTGCCCATCGAGGTTCGCAACGTTTCGCTTCGCCGGTCGAGTTGGTCTGCGCCGATAAACCTCGGCGGGCGACTCAAACCGGGCGATGCCGTCTATATCAACCGCACACCCGCCGGTCTGCCGCCGATTCAGCCAGGCTCGCCGAGAGTCCACATCTACGAAAACCGACTCTGTTTGCCGAGGCGGTTCGCCGTCGATGATTATGTTTTCTTCAGCGATAACGAGCAGGTTATCGAGGCCTTGCGCTGGGACGCCGAAAAGTTCGACCTGACGCGCCAAGTGCTGCTGGTCGGGGATTAGGTGACACAAACCTTATAATACCACCGGCAATTAGGGCCTGTTGCCCAACTGCCGGATGCACGTAAAATGAGGATGTGCGCTTCAGCCGTCCTGACGGGACTGGCAACGAAGCTAATCCGGTGGTCCCACCACCGATGGTGGTGGGCTATTCTCACAAGTCCCTACGGGACAACGGGATGCGAGTTTTGGTCCCGTCAGGGACCGTATGAAAATAGCCCAGCAATTTATTGCTGGGTACTCGTGCCGCATACGCAAGTTCAGTCCTGTAAGGACGGTTGAACCGGTTGGGCAACAGGCCCTAACTGCCGGTAGTATAATCCCTGAAATCCCGCTATTCTTGGTCCGTCGGGGGATTACCACATTTCGTTCAGAAGGACTTGCAGTTTGGCCAGTGCTTCTTTTTCCAGTTGGCGGGCGCGCTCGCGCGTTAGTCCGACCAGTTTGCCCACTTCCTTGAACGTTCGCTGCGGGCCTTCGTGGCCGTCCAGGCCGAAGCGATACGTCAGAATCTTCCGCTGGCGTTCGGGAAGTTGCTCCAGCAGTTTGCGGACCACTGCTGCGTTGCCCTCATCCTCAAAGAGCATCGCCGGGTTGGCCTGGTCGTCGGTAAGCATCTCGGCGAGTGTCTGCGGTTCGTCGCCGGACATCTGCGTGGGGGCGTTGACGGCCATAATGCCTTGGCAGATCATAGCGGCCTTCTTCTGCGAAATACGCAACTTTTTCGCGATTTCCTCGGTTGATGGAGGCCGGCCTAGTTCTTCCTCAAGGTCTCTTGCAGCCTTGCGCCACTTGGAGACCTGCTGGGCCATGTAGTCGGGGATGCGAACCGGCTGGACCGCGTTAATCAATGCCCGCTTGATGGCCTGCTTTATCCACCAGGCGGCGTACGTGCTGAAGCGAACGCCTTCGTCCGGGTCGAACTCCTCGACCGCGCGCATCAGCCCGATATTGCCCTCTGCCACCAGGTCCGACAGCGGCATGCCGCGGTCGGCGAACTGCTTGGCGATGTTGACCACCAGGCGAAGATTTGCCTGGATCATCTGCTCGCGTGCAGCGGGGTCCTGATCCTGTTGTATCCGGCGGGCGAGTTCCTGCTCCTGCTCAGGCGTCAGAAGGTCGGTCTCGGTGATGCGGTCCAGATACCATCCTAATCCTGCTTGGGCCATAACTGGTAACCTCCGTAATTACGAAGCACATCCTCACAACCAGAGCCATAGTGTTTTTCGGACAGGATGGGAGGCGACTTGACTAACGGAAATAAAGAGAATGTTGAATATTGAACACGGAATTACGAATGTCGAAGTAGTAGGCTGGGACTTCGTCCCAGCCTACTACACTGTCCGGTCTAAAATGCTGGGTGGGTGCCATGCCTTCACGCGAAGCGGGTAGGCATGTTCACACCCTTCGCTGCGCTTCGGGTGAGAACATGGCACCCATCATTATT